>JANYJN010000194.1 GCA_025358475.1 Candidatus Solibacter sp. | reverse complement strand
GGAAGCTAGCGAGATGACGCGGACAACGTCGTTGTTTTCGTCGGTGACCAAGGCGGTGGTATTGGCGGCATTGAACGCCATGTAGCTCATCTCATGGCCGCGAGCCATATTCTCGCCCATCGTCATGCCCTGTCCCCAGCCTGGCATGCCCTGCATCATGGCTGCCGTGGGTAGGACGTGCATGAAGGTGACGTTGCTTACCTGTCCGTTCGACATCACGGTCACGGGTGCGCGGCCGACGCCGGCCATACCGGATGGGAGCATTAAATTGATTTGCTGTAGGCCCGCATAGCCGGGCGCGTTGCCGAACCACATCACGTCAACCGGAATGCCTCCGATGGTAACTGTGGGCTTGCTTGACGGATCCAGCCCGGTGACGTACATCGCCACGTAAGTCGGCTGGCCGTTAGTCGCCGTACTGAACGGTCCCCCCGTCCACATCGCCGAATTCAACATGGAGCCTTCGCCCATGCCCATGCCATTGGTCGCGAACATCCCCGGACCCGCGTTGCCGGCCATGACGCTTCCAGTCATCATCTGAGACCCGTTATTCACCGTCATGGTGGCCTGGCCGGGGCCTGCGCCGGCGGGCATGATGAAGTTGATCTGGCCCCCAGAAACGTACTGCATCATGGCCGGCGCTCCGTTCACGGCCACGGAACAGCCGCCCAACGTGGTTGGAAGTTGACCCGGCGCGATCCAATCGCCGGTCATCGTCTGGGGGCAAAGGTTCTGCCCGAAGATGGTGGCGAAGGAGCCGGGGGCGATCGGCTGGGCTGGATCGAAAGACGCCCCGTTGACGACGCTCATCTGAGCGAACGACTGGGAAGCGCTCATGATTCCCAAAAGACCGGCAAATGCGAGTGCTGAAAGTGTTCTCATCTTATTCTCCATTCTCACCATGGATGTTGCATTTGGTGCTCCATGGGCTTTCCCGGGAATTCCGAGTGTTTTCAATGCCGGGCAACCGGCCCCGCGGGGTCCCGGTGCAAGGCGGGCACAGTTGCTGTGCCCTATGTATCCGTTAGAAGTGCTTGCCGGGGAAGAGCAGGCGCGCAAGGTCAACTCCTATTGACACGCGAACGGACGTCAAGTGAAACGGGACGCTGCGGGAAATAACCGAGCCGAGCGAGAGCCCCGCGTGCAGCGGAACCGATAGCCACACCGAAGCGCCGTAATCGCGGAGATCGCTCGCGCGGACCACGCTCTGCTGCGTGCTTTCGTAGAACGGCATCGACGAGGCTGGTGGCATGGCAGTTCCTCCCCAGTTGCCCATGCCCATGCCGGAGCCCATGTTGCCGCCCGGAATCATTGCGCCCCCGTTGCCGGGAGCGCCCGCCTGCACCGTCTGGCTATAAACAACCTGGGTACCGATTGGCTCCAGTCCGAAACCGCCAATGCCAACGGCCAGCTTCCGCGGCAAGGTAAAATCCACACCACCGCTGACATGGACTGCGTTTCCATCTGTGATGTACGGGCGCTGGTAGCCGACATTGTTGAAAATCGAGTTGGCAAAGCCCGCCGACACCCACGGGCGTGTAAACTCGAAGCGCCGGGCCACCGTCCCGGTCGCGTCGATACTGAATTTTCCCGCACCGAACCCCTGGTTCCGATCTCCCGTTGGCGCACCGGCTGTGAGCGCCGATCCGAAGTCTAATCCGGCAGCCCGCCCCCGTAAGAAGCCTGCCACGTAAACATCGCCGAGGCCGCCGGACGATACGCTGGACCCGAAGATCCGGTGATAGGGGACGCCGACGATTATTGCCGCATGGCTCGAATCGACGCCGAACTCCGGGACCAGGGAATACAGAGTGCCGGAGGAGTTATAGTCGATACTTGACTGCACAAAAAGAACGGGCCGAGGCGCCGTGGCACTCGGTGTGACGACGTTGGAACGCGCCAATTGGCGATTCACTTCCCGAAGAAGCGCGCCGAGGCTTTGCTGAATGCCTGCATCGTCGATTCCGCGCGCACGAAGCTCAGAGACGAATATCGCCGCAAAGGATTGGCCGGTGTCTTTGTGCAGCAACAGAAGATGGTTGCGATGCACTTGGACGCTGTCCGCCATTGCGGCTACCACCGCAAGCTTCAGATCCGGGTCGGCACAAAGCGCATCGACTTGGCTCATTTCCCGCTGGATTGCCGCAGCAGGCGTTTGGGCGCACACGTATGCTGGCAGGACAAGCGATACGCACAGGGCTGACAGAGTCCACTTCATAACGTGCCTAGTGGTGGGCTCCGAGCCTACCCGGCATGCCGGTCATCCCGCCCGAGAGGGCGCTGCCCGGCATTGCGTCCATCGCGCCGCCCATGACGGCGCCATTCATGGCATTGCCGCTCATTCCGGCGTGGCCTCGCTGCCCGGGCATCATGTCCGCCCGTTCGGAACGGCCTCGAAACGCCTGGGCTCGCAGAGGCCGTTGATCCGCGCGCACCCATGTGCGCTGTCCGGGGTGCAGCAAGATATCGTCCGACGGCGAACGCCGGTTTGCAACCGCAACCATGCCTTCGTCCACCGCAACCAGCGTGGCATCCGTGTCGTCAACGAACACGCTAAACGTGGTTCCCCGAACCGCAATTACGGCGGTCGGCGTCGTCATGCTATGAGGGTTGGGACGACCGCTCAGTTTCTCGATGTGTACTTTGATGGAGCCGAAGAACAAGTGCAGGAAATCGTTAATGCCGGCGGCGTGCTTGTTGTAAATCATGCGAGAATCCGGAAAGATGTGGACGGTACTGCCGTCGTTGGATTGAATGACGGCTTCCGATTGCGCGTCGGTCACGAGTTCGTCCCCGATCCCGACTGTTTCGTTCACGGCCATTATTCGGCTCGCCAGAGTTGCCCGCCTCACCGACAAATTGCCGGTGACGCTGAGGACGCGACCCTGCCCCGACAATGGAGTCTGCGCCACCGCGGAATTGCTAGTCCAGGTTAAAAGCGCGAGCGTAGCGGCAGCTAGCTTTAGGACGGGCAGACGCAAGTTGGATCCTCTTCTCAATTAAGTAGCAATCGCGGTACCACAACCGATGTGCGGCGCTATACCCAGGGATTCAAACTGCGGCTAGAGGTGACAGGCCGCATTTGGGTGATATGCCCCAGTTGGTTGAGGTCCGACTGGGACTTGATGCGCCTATGAAGTCCGCAGGCTTATCTTGGCGGGCGATGACGGTGCGGTGTCGGGCCCTCGAGTGCGCCCTTCGTGTGGCGGATGTCTAGGAATTGCCCTCGGCTGGAGTCCCGCGCTGGCGTTCGATGCGGGCAAGCTTTTTATACAACGTCCTCCGCTGGATTCCGAGAATCTCCGCGGCCTTGGTTTTGTTGCCGCCTGCCTCCTGAAGGACGCGAAGAATCTGGCGCCGTTCCATTTCGTTCAGTTCCTCAGTGGGCTCTTCTTCCTCCGCTTCCTGCGTCTGCTGTAGGAGGAATGGCCGGAGTGCCTCCTCTGAAATGGGCCCCGGCACGCTGAGCGCCACCATCCGCTGGATGGTGCCTTTGAGCTGGCGGACGTTGCCCGGCCAGGCGCTATCATTCAGCATGCGTTCCGCGCCGGGTTCCAGCCAAACACGCCTTTGCGCGGCCGCGGTGGCTTCATTGAAGAAACGTTTCACGAGGAACGGGATGTCCGAGCGGCGTTCCCGGAGCGGCGGGATGTCGATGCGGAGCACATTCAGCCTATAGAACAGATCCTCCCGAAACGTGCGATCGCGAACCATGGTTTCGAGAGAGCGATTGGTGGCGGCGATGATCCGAATGTCGGCCTTCCGGGGCACACCGGAGCCCAGCGGACGGTATTCCTTTTCCTGTAAGAGGCGCAGTAGTTTGGGCTGGGCTTCGAGCGGGATCTCGCCAATCTCATCAAAGAATACGGTCCCGCCGCGCGCGCTCTCGATTACCCCGGGGCGGTCGCGGTCGGCGCCGGTGAAGGCTCCTCGTGTGGAGCCAAAAATCTCAGACTCCCAAAGACTCGCCGCCACGGCGCCGGCATCCACCGGCAGGAACGGCCCCTTTGCGCGTGCGCTGTGGTCGTGGATCGCACGAGCGACAAGCTCTTTACCGACTCCGGTTTCTCCAGCGATGAGAACAATATCCTCCGACCGCGCCGATCGCGCGATCTTCTTGTACACCTCCACCATCGCCGGCGAGAAACCCACAATGTTGCCAAACGCTTCCGGCTCGTCGTCCTGCTCTGGGGGCGTTTCGGGTTTGGCCAGATAGGCTTCCGCGCGCTCAATCACAGCCAACAGGGTCCGCATCTCGAACGGCTTTGCGACGTAATCGAATGCTCCATGGATCTCCGCTTCCACGGTGGTGCGCACTGAGCCGCGAGCCGTCATCAGGATCACCGCGGGATTTCCGCCGGCCTGTTTCGCCTGCTCCAACACATCTAATCCGGTCACCCGATCGATGTAGATGTCGGTGACGATGATGGAGAATCGCCCCTCGTGAACAGCTTGCAGTGCATCCTCGCCATCATTGACGGCGGTAACATCATAACCTCTGGCTCGCAGAAAAGCGGCGATGTTCGTGGTGATGGACTCCTCATCGTCAATTACAAGAATCGATGGTTTTTCCATTAGCTTTTGGCGGGCAGGACGATGGTGAAACGCGAGCCGCCGCCTTCGCCGCTGTCGACCTCGATTTGACCGTCATGCTGCGACACAATCTCCTTCACGAGTGCGAGTCCAATTCCGGTACCTTCCTCTTTTGCGGGCTGGTCACGCCCTATTCGATAGAATCGCTCAAAGATCTTCCGCTGTTCGCCAGGCGCGATTCCAGATCCTTGATCCACAACCGAAATTCGAACATGATCGCCCTGCTCCGTGGCACTAAGAGATACCGTTGTCCGCTTCGGACTGTACTTGATGGCGTTCGTCAGCAGGTTATAGATGGCGAACGACAATAAGTCAGGGTCGGCAGAGACGCTGATGGGAGGGAGGGCGGAATCGATGCGAATCTGCTTGCGCGCCGCGTAGAGCCGCGCGCGGTCCAGCACATCCGCGCACAGCCCCGGTAGATCGACAGAGCGCTTCTGGATGTCAAGGGAGCCGGAGGCCATCCGCTCCACGTCCAGAAAGGCGTGAAGAATATCGGTGAGACGCTTCGATTCCTTGTGAATCATGCCGGCGATCAGGTTGCGCTGATCCTGAGGCACGAGTTGGTCGGAGATGATTTCGCTGGATCCCTGGATGGCGGTGAGCGGGGTCTTGATCTCATGGGCGATCGCCTGCACGCGAAACGCATATTCACGGCGCTTGCGCTCCGAGGAGCGCAGGTTCAGCCAGATGGCGGCATACTCGCCCACGCCCACGATACCGCTGGCCGCCAGAAAGACCGTCAGAAACGATGCCGTGGGCCACACGCTGCCGTAGCGAAGTGCGATGGCGGAAAACGCGGGAATAGCGAAGGCTATGCCTGCCAAGGCAGCAAACAGAGGCATTCCACGCAAGGCACCTATGCCAACAATGCAGGCCACGGCGACCAAAATGCCACCAGCTATCTCCGCGGCCGGGCTCAGGGACGTCAGGAAGTCCTGATCGAGGATGGTCCGGAGCACGTTGGCGTGAATCTCGACGCCACTCATTCCAATGCCCGACGACACGGGAGTAAACAGCCGGTCCCCGCCGCCCTGCGCGGTGACGCCCAACAGAACGATTTTGTCGTTGAAATCCTCGGGGCGCACAGTTTGACTCAGCACGGACGCCAAGGAAATGCGCCGGAACACGCCTTCCGGCCCCGCATAGTTAATCCGCATCATTCTTCCGGTTGCTTCTAGGGCCGGAATACGGATGGCTCCCAATTGAACGGCATCCTGCTGCTCAAGCGGCGCTCCCGTATTCTGGGCTGCCCGGGCCGCTTGCAGACCGAGAGCCCACATTCTTTTTCCACCGGCTGCCTTGGTCAACAGGACGGTTCGGACATTTCCATCGGCATCGGGTTCGGCGTGAACATGGCCGAGCAGGTGCGAATCGGCCAGCACCGATAGAGGCAGAATCCAGCGGGGTTCCTGGGTACGGTCACTCTCGATTGCGGCCCCCAGAACGGTTCGGGGGATCATGGATAGCGCGGTGGAGAGTGCCAGGTCGTCCTCGGAGCGGCCAGCCTCGGCGAGTAGCATATCGAGAACGAGCGTTCGGGGGCGGAATTCAGAGATGCGCCGGATGGCGTTGGCTAGCACTGACCGGCGAATGGGAAGCGGTCCGTACTGGCTGAGCGTCGAGTCATCGATGGCGACGAGAACGATTCGAGGGACTGAGGGCGAGTGAACCGGCCCGCGCATCCGAAAGAGAATATCTCCCGCGCTAGCGTTAATTTGCTGAACCATGCCATTCCACATCAACAAAGGAAGAGTCACGGCGACGGCGGCCAGGTAGAACAAGCGAATCGCCAGCGGCGGGACGGTGGAATCCGAATTGCGTCGTTTCATCGCTACCGTGCTCTCCCGATCGCCACATCTACTCCGCCGTGGCTCGATGTGCGATCCAGCGTTCTTCTATTGATAACCGGTTTCACTTCGATTATGGCGCTTTGGGTCGAAAAAGACCTGTTCGCGGTTCGCCACCAAATCTCCGACCGTCTGAAGTTGTGCTGTTGGGCGCAACCCCTCCCTCACGCCCGGGGCTCCCATCAGAGCCCCGAGCGTCAGCGAGCGGGTGATGCGGTAACACCGAATCTAGCGGGCGGGGCACTAGGCCAGCCGCAGAGCGACTCGCAGCCATATCCGAAGCAGGTAGCGGGGGTTCTGGGAGGAAGCTCCGCCTTGCACGGGGTCGGTGAAGGGGAAGGGGATTAGTGAGATTGTCTGATGCTGTGCATTTTGCGGATGAGCCACCTTCCAATCGGGTGACGGTTGGCCCTGCGTTGTGATATGTTGATGTTGTCGTGAAGTGGCAGAGCACGGTCGAGGGGCGGTTTGAGGATGCCCGGTTTGCTTAGGGGCTTACTGCCGTTTTACTGTCCATTTTGTGTCGGAACCCCATGGTTCCGGCTGGATCGCCGGGACGCGGAAAACGCAGGAACGCGGGAGTAATTCAGTGGTAGAATGCCAGCTTCCCAAGCTGGACGTCGCCGGTTCGAATCCGGTCTCCCGCTCCATAAAATCAACAACTTACAGAAGAATCGAAAAGAGCGACCCCCATCAAAACCCCCATCAACACCTGCTGAGGCCTGCCTCTTTATGCTCTATAGCCAAGCTGGGGGCAGGAGAATAGGCTGGACCGGCCTATGTTGGCGTCGAGTCGTTTTCCTTCGCTAAGCGGGATCGCGGTTTTCAATCGCAGTTTTCAATAGAGGCAGCGCAGTCCGCCACGGCGTAACCCGAGGGCCGCCAAGCTTAGGAGGATGTCCGGGGGCGGCTTTTCGATGCGCTCTTCTTTTTCGACGTGCTCTTCTTTGGAACTCCAAGCAGAGCCTCATCGATCTCGGTGACACGGTTCCGGTGCTCGACGGCGGGAGCCGCCATGTAGTTGAGAGCCGTCGTATCCGGCCGGGCGTGCCCTAAGTGCGCCT
>JANYJN010000498.1 GCA_025358475.1 Candidatus Solibacter sp. | reverse complement strand
GTGGCGGAAAAGATCACCACCAAGCTCAAAGACGACTTCGCGCGGGCGCGCAAGCTACCGCCCTCCACGATCACTGTAATCCCGTCCCTCGGCTCCGAACCGCAGGCAACAGGACAGCCCGCGCTCAAGTAGTAACTGTGAAACAACGCGTCCGCAAGCGGGCGTTGGCAGGCTGAAGCCTACCCCACCAATGCAAATGCGCGCCTTGTCGTTTGCCTGCGAAGGTGGGGCAGGCGCTTTCACCTGCCAAGTCCGCTTCCGGCGAATATTTCACCGTTCTTGGGACGCAGTTGCAGACCCGCTCAAGGCCGTGATGCGCACTCCCCAGCAAGCCATTCTTGCGACAGCCTGCGCGCAATTCTCGAACTAGCTTTGGTGTTACCGCAACAGCACAACTTCAGACGATGGGAGACCTGGGCGTACGGATATTCGGGACAGCCGGACATCGGGGCGCAAGTCTATCTCAATAGGTCTTCGAGCTGAATGCGCGTGTCGGTCTTCGCGTCGCGGTATTTCACGATGACGGGGGTATAGACGCTGATGCCCCAGTCTTTGCCGGGGCCATTGGTGATGGCGCGTGCACCGGCAATGACGACGGCGCCCTCGGGGACCACTAGCGGGTCCTCATCGGTGGCGCGGTGGATGGTGTTGCGCACCAGGTCGTAGAGCGGCGTGGAACGGTTCAGAATCGTGCCCGTGCCGAGCACGGCGCGGCGCTTCACGACAGTGCCTTCGTAGACGCCGCAGTTGCCGCCGATGAGGACGTCGTCTTCGATAATGACGGGGAGTGCGCCGACCGGTTCCAGCACGCCGCCAATCTGGCTGGCGGCGGAGATGTGGCAATGCGTGCCTACCTGGGCACAACTGCCCACCAGGGCGTGCGAATCCACCATGGTGCCGTCGCCGACATAAGCGCCGACGTTGATATACATGGGCGGCATGCAGGTGACGTTCTGGCCGATATATGCGCCTTGGCGCACGCTGGAGCCACCGGGCACGATGCGGATGTTCTTCTCATGGCCGATGCGCTGCATGGGATAGGTGTCCTTGTCGCGGAAGCTGAGCGCGCCCACCGACATGTCGCTGTTGACGCCCATCCGGAAGCCGACCAGAATGCCCTTCTTGACCCAGGCGTTGACGCGCCAGCCGGTGGCCGCCGCCGGGTCCGGCTCGGCGGCGCGGATGCGGCCCTCGGTGAGAGCGGACAGGAACCGCGTGAACAGTTCGCGATCGGTCGCCGTGTAGGCGGCCGGCTTGTGGTCGAAGAGGCTTTCAATGAGTGATTGCATATCTGTCGTCTCGCGCTCAAGAAGAAAGCGCTGCCTACTGGTCTTCCTACTGGTGTACCAGCAACCCCACCGCCGACAACACGCTTTCGATCTTGGCCAGGTTGGCCTGGCTGGGAGGCACCATGGGGAGACGCCAGACGGGTTCCAGCAGGCCCATCAGCGCCATCGCGGCTTTCACGGGAATGGGGTTGGACTCCACGAAGTTGATGTTCATGAGGGGGAGGAACTTCGCCTGGATCACGCGCGCGGCGGGGAAATCGTTGCGCAGGCAGGCCTGCGCGATGGCGGTCATTTCGGCGGGGATCTCGTTAGATGCCACGCTGATCACCCCACGTCCGCCGAGAGCGGTTAGCGGGATGGTGATGGCGTCGTCGCCGGAGAGCACGATGAAATCGGCAGGCACTTCATTGAGCACGGTCGCCATTTGCCCGATGTTGCCGCTGGCTTCCTTGACGGCCACGATGTTTTCGATGCTGGCGAGGCGGGCGAGTGTGCCGGGCTCCACGTTGACGCCGGTGCGTCCCTGCACGCTGTACACGACGATGGGCAGGCGCACGGCTCCGGCGATGGCGCGGTAGTGTTGGTAGAGGCCTTCCTGCGTGGGCTTATTGTAATAGGGGGTGACGGAGAGGATGCCGTCCGCGCCCAGTGCTTCCATCTCGCCGGCCAGTTCGATGACCTCGCGCGTGTTGTACCCGCCGGCGCCGGCCAGGACGGGAACTTTGCCCTTGGCTTCTTCCAGCGTGATTTCCACCACGCGCAGATGCTCGGCGCGGGTGAGCGTCGGGCTCTCCCCGGTGGTGCCGCAGGGCACCAGGAAATTGATGCCGGCCGCGATCTGACGGCGGACTAACGCGCGCAGGGTTGATTCATCCAAGGACAGATCCTGGCGGAATGGTGTGACCAGGGCTGTCCCGCATCCGGTAAACATGTACCACCTCCTACAAAAAACTAAATACTGGCCACCGATGAACACAGATGAACACGGATAAGCAGGCGCTTGTTTTCATCTGTGTTTATCTGCGTTTATCTGTGGCCAATTCTTTTCTTCCCTTAAAACTCAATCTCGCTAAATTCGTAGAAACCCTTCTTGCCTATGATCCATTGGGCGGCTTTCAGCGCGCCCCTGGCGAAGCCTTCCCGGCTACGCGCGGTGTGGCGAAGCGTGATGGTGTCCGCCCCGCTATCGAAGCCGATTTCGTGGGTGCCGGGAAT
>JANYJN010000472.1 GCA_025358475.1 Candidatus Solibacter sp. | reverse complement strand
ATATGTCCGCCATGCGCTTCTTCAAGTGGCCGATGCGCGCATTCAGGAAGCCCTGCCGGTCCTTGGCCGCGTGATATTCGGCGTTCTCGCTGAGATCCCCATGGGCGCGCGCCTTCAGGATTTCTCTTGGCAGCTCGACCAGGTACTCGTACTCGAGCACCGTGATCTCATCCTGGAGTTTTTTCTTAAAGTCCGTCATCGATGGGGAGCAGCTCCCAAGATCTCATTATAGCTTGGGCGCGACTCCCTTATTGCACAATCACGTTCACCGTTGCGTCCTGACCGCCGATCGAGAGCTTCAAGGGCTGTGTCCCGGTGGGCGCGTCGGAGGGAACCGACACGTTCACTTGGTACAACCCCACGATGCCAGGCGTCAAGCCACTGAACGGCACCGCGGCCATGATGCCCCCGAGGGACACCGTGGGCTTCGCATCGGTATAGACCAGCGTCGTGGAAGACGCCGGATCGCCCGACGATTGCGGCGTCATGAGCGGCCCCAGCCCGTTGGCATAAATCACCATACTTCCGCCCCGTTTGGCCGGATTGGCAGCCGAAATCACCGCATTATTGACGCCGTCCGTGACGGCGAAGATCCCCGGCGAATAAGTGGCCAAGGGCACCGTATACAGATTGCTCCAGATGTAACCGTAGGGCAGTAGCGTCACCTTCATCTGGACCGACTGCTGCCCCTCAAACTCCCACGGGATTTGCACGTTGATCTGCCCCGGGCTGACGAAGTGAATATGTCCCGGCAAGCTCTTACCGCCGCCGTCGAAACTCACCGAAACCAGGCCCAGAGACACCGGCAGCGCCTGCGTGGTCTCCACTAGAGGGCTGTCGGCAAGGTTGCTCCCGTAAATCGAGATGTAGGATCCCGGCGCCACTCCTTGTCCCAGGTTGTGGAACGGCGCGGCGTTCCCCACGCCGCCGTCGTTGATGGTGGGATAACGCCTGACCGTGGCATAGAATTCCTGAGTCAAGGAACCTGCCGAGCCTATGAAGAGCTGATCGCCGGACGCCCCCACATCGACAAACACGCGGGCGTTGCCCAGAGCGTCCGTGGCCTTATCGCCGCCCTGCGCGTTGAACTTACCGCCGCCCGAATTAATCTTGAAACTCGCCGGCGTGTTCGCCAAAGGCACGCCATATTGATCCACCACGCGGAAACTGATCGCCCACCCGAAATCGTTGGGCGGAGCGACGAACCCCCCGTTCTGCGTGGGAAAGATGTCGTACGGGATCCCGTTTCCCACCACGTAGAAGTAGGGAAGATGCAGATCGGGACCCGCTCCCTTGACATCGATAAATCCTTCATACGCTCCCGGCGCCGGACGACTGCCGATGAGCGAAACGGTGACGTCCTGTTGTCCTCCCGCCGACAAATTGACGCTGTTCGCACTCACCGTCACCCGCGCAGCGGAATCGCCGGAGAGTTGCCGCACCGCGATGGAAAAGGTGGCGGGCGCGCCGCTCACGTTGGTCAGGGTCAGGGTGCGATTGATCGGCAGGACCGCTGGGACGGGGCCAAAGGAAATCGCCGCCGGCTCCAGCGTGGCCGCCACGTTCACCGCATCGGCGGCATTGAGTTTGCCGGCGCCCGCGTCGGTCACATGGGCGCCGCCTTGCAAATCCGGGGTGGCGGTGTTGACCACCGCCGATTTCAAGCGGCCTGGCTTCTGATGTAAGCTCGGGTTCTTAGCTAGCGCCATGGCCGCCACACCGGCCGCGAACGGTACGGCATAACTGGTGCCGCTCACGGTGGTGTACCCGGTGACATTGTAGGTATCGGAGTTGGGGTCGAATTTCTGCGTCGCGGTGTAGATGTTCGTACCGGGCGCCACGAGTTCCGGCTTCAATGCGAAATCGCGGACCGCCGCAAAATTGCCCAAGCTCGGCCCGCGCCCGGAGAACGCCGCCACCGTATTCACTCTCGGGTTGTCCGCCGCCGCAATGGCCGGGTCAATCGTAACCGTGGCAGCGGGATTGCTCCCGAGATAGGCTTTAAGTGCCTTGCCATCGCTGTTGCCAATTATGGCGGCGGGTATGCCGGTATTCTGCACGTAGAGGCGGCCCGTGAAGTCGTCGTTCCCGTCGGGCTGATAGAAAAGCACGCCCACTGCCCCTGCCGCCTGCGCAAAGAGAACCTTGTCGCTGGGGAAGCAGGTGCCGCGCTGGATCAGCGCGAAGGCTCCGGTGAGCGACGCCGCGGACAGTGGGGCGCAGGCCAACCCGTTGTCGCCCAATGTAGTCACGTCCTTCACCGGCGCCGTCAGCGGCGAAGCGAGTTTCGGGCCGTCGCCCAACAGCCCGCGGAGATTCCCCAGGCTGCCGCCGTTGACGCGCACGGTCTGGTACAAAAGGTGACCGTTCGCCGACGCGCCGACGGTGAGCGCGCTCGGTGAGGTGCCCGGCGAGTTCAGCCCATTCAGCGTAACGGCCTGCCGCCCGATATTTCCCCCGTTGCCAGCCGCGGCTACGACCAGGGTCCCTTGAGTGGTAGCAAGTTCCACTGCCTGCGCGCGTACGTCGCAGAAGTCAGCCCCACAAACGCCTTTGCCGGCATCCAGCGGGCCGAAAAAGGCCGGATCGCCCTCGCCTAGCGAGAGCGTCACGATGTCCATATGATCCACCGTGACCGCGTCGGTAAGCGCCGCGATCCAGACGCTGGGGAAGGTGTACTCATTCACTCCCGGCGAGCCGAATACCTTGTAGTTACCCAAAAACGCCGCCGGAGCCACGCCGGTTATGCTCCCCAGGGGGCCGGTGTTCTGCACCCCCGCGGCGATCATGGCGATGGCCGTGCCGTGCCCCTGCCGGTCGCGCGGCGATAAGTCATCGGGTGTGGAATAGGCGGGCTCGGGATTCGTCATCATGGAGACGTAACTTCGCGCCACAATCACCTTATTGTTGGTGTACGCCTTGTCCCCCTGGGGAAAACCGTCGGGCGGTGTAAAACCTGCGTCGCGAAATCCGGGATGATTTTGGTCGATACCGGTATCGATGATGCCGATACGCACACCCGCGCCCGCTTTGTCGCTGCCGCCGATCGCCTTCCACGCGTCGGGTACGCCCACCAGGTTGACCGCGGCGTTGAGCAAGGGCTTCACCGGCGGCAGGTATTGAATCCATTTCACGCCGGGGATATTCTGGAGTACGCCGCTGTCCTCGGGCGCGACGCGCACGAAGATCGCGTTGACCAGAATCTGCGACGTGGAGCTGACGCGCACCTTGCGCCTGGCAAGTTCCGCCAGCACGCCGCGCTGCGCCCCGCGAACCTTTTGTAAGTGCGCCTGGGCCCCGCTGCTCAGCAGGGCGGCGCGCGACCGGGCCTTTTGAGCTACCGGCTGGTCTTCGAGGACCAGGGCATATTCGGCCAGACGGCCGCGTGTCTGCGCGAACGCCGCGGTAACCAATAGTAAGAGGACGGAAACACGCTTCATAGCGACTCCTTAGTGCTGCAGCACAGCAAGAAATCGCTCCGGACCCAGGGGGTACCCCGGTGGCGGCCCGGATTGACGTCGCGAACGTCCGAGCCGCCACCGTCAGGGAGTTGTGAATATTCGCGGAAGCGGAATTGGCAGGCGAAAGCGCCTGCCCCACCTTTGCATGCAAACCGCTTGCCGGTGGTGGCGCAGGCGCTTTCGCCTGCGAACCGCATATTTCACAGCTCCTCAGGGAGCGGTTTCTGAAACGACACTATTTAGATACGGATTAGTCCGCTTCGGTTACAGTATCGAACGGCTATTCCTGGCGGCAGC
>JANYJN010000465.1 GCA_025358475.1 Candidatus Solibacter sp. | reverse complement strand
GGACGCCCTTTTGCGAACTACTTTTGTTACGGGAGAACTGACAACTAGAACGTAACCACCACCGCGAACCGAATGCTGCGCCGGTTCTGCCAGTTGGTGGCTTGGCCGTACAAGCTGTTCAGGGTTCTTCCCTGAGAGTTTGCGGCTCCAGAGTAGTCGTAGCCCTTCGACATCACGGATCCGTAATCGAAGCCGGCTACGGCGGTCTCCGTTGCCGTGCAGTTGGTTCCAGCCGTATCGCATCGTGCCGGGTTGAGCCCGGCGGTGCGGATCAGGTTCTGGTTGTAAATGGTCGGACTATGCTGGTTCAGAACGTTCAAGATATCCACTCCGATGCGCGCCTTCGCAATTTCATTCGACTTGCTGACGTGGAACTCCTGCGAAACGTTGACATCGGACTGGGCGAACATCGGCGTGCGCCGGTCTCTCACGGCGCCCCCCACCCAGTTGCCGGTGGCGGTATCGCGGGTGAAGTCGACGAACTTGCCGCGGCCTTCGACGAACACCGGGGCGCCCCACACGCTGATATAGCTGCTCAGCGGCGAGCCGGAATAAATCTGCTGGTAAAGGCCGAATACGGTGTTGAACTTCCACCACTTCAAGTTGTAGTAGACCTGCCCCTTGAAGGTGTGCGGACGGTCGGTGGGCAGCAGCCCGTCGACCGATTTCCCATGAGCGTCGAACGACATGAACGGCTCGTCGAACGCGCGGTCGGCGTTGGCGCCGTTGCGGCCGGCGCCGCCATCACTGACGTCGGTAGCGGTCAAACCGGTGTAGTTGCCGTACAGCCGGCTGTACGTATAGGACAGTGCGCTGAACAAGCTCTTCGTCATGCGCTTGGTCAAGCGGAACTCGATGCCGTCGTAGTTCCGGATGGCTTTCGGGTTCCGCGGGCATCCGTTGCAGTTCGGCACAGTCTGATTCACCCCATAACCGGGATTGATAATGTAGTACACTTCACCGTCCTGCGTGATGGTGCCGGCGTCTTCAATGGTCTTGTCTAAACGTTTGCGCGAATAGCGAGCCTCAAGAGCCATCGAAGGCGTCAACGCGAACTGGGTCCCGAAGGTGATTTCGTGCTGCTTCATCGGCTTCAGGTTCGGATCCACCAAACCGGTCTTGCCGAGCGAGCCGGCCTGGTTCGGGTCGTTGGCGGGTTCGCGGTAATCGTAGTTCTCGATGAACCGCATGCCGGCAGGGAGGGTGCCCACGGCGCCCACGCTGCCGCCGCCGGTGGGGCAATAGTGGCTTTTGGCATCGCGCGCGGGGATGATTCCGGTAAAATCGGGCGTATCCAGCGCGTACACGCAGTCATGCCAGTAGTCGCCACCGAAGCTGCCGCGCGGCAGGTTGTACTTCATGATGTCGTAGAAGTAACCGAAGCTGGCATACACCTTGATTTTGCCGTCGCCTCTAACGTCGTAAGCCGCGCCTAATCGGGGAGCGATCTTCTGGCCCCATCCGAAGCTAATCCCCTGGAAACCTGTGGTTGTGTCGTAAGACGGAAGGTTTTCCTTGTCCAGGCGAATGCCTAGATTGAGCGTGAGACGGCGGTTAATGCTCCACGCATCCTGTACGTAGAACGCGTGATTCCAACCGCCCACCTTGCCGGTGGTGCCCAGATCGCGCAGGTTCACCGTGCCCCACAGACCCTGACAGGCGCTGGCGTCCGGAGCGCCTCCGCTCTGGCCGTAGCGCTGGGTGTTCTGGGCGATGATCGCCTGGCAGCGGGCAATGCCGTTAGTGGTATTCGGCGCATACTGAACGTTGTACGCCACATATACGTCTGACGTGTTATAGCCGTTGACCACGTCGTTGGTGCCGTGGTTGAAGGAGTAACCGAACTTGAAGTTGTGAGTTCCCAGGGCCTTCTTGAAATACGCCAGGTCCTGGCTGAAGCTGTAGCGCTTCCACTTATCGAACACGGTGGCCGAATTGTTTCCTATATTGCTCCAGCCCGTGGAGTTCACGAACTGCGACGGCAGCACGGTTCCGTCCAACGCCTTGGTTCCGGCCAGCGCCGGCGCGTTCGCCGTGCTGTAGTTGTAATTGGTGTCACGGTAGATGTACCGGTTACCGACCGGCAGGCCGCGGTCCTGATAGTCCTGATAGAAATACCCGAAGCGGGTGGTCGCCACCAGGCTGGGGGTCAGCGTGATGTCCGCGCCCGTGTTGTAGATCACGTTCGGAGCGGTGTAACCGATGCCACCGTTGTAGAGATCGGCGGTGTTCGTGGAAGACGGGTTGAACTGGCGGAACGCGTCATCCGCGCCCGGAAGTGAGGTTCCGGTGCCGCGCCCATAGGAGTACGACCACGACCCAAACAGGCGAATCTTCTGGGTGGCCAGAAAGTCCACTCGGGCCATTGTATAGTACGTATTCACATTCTGCGAGAAGGTGCGTTTACCCGGCGTGGGGGAGGATGCCGCGAAATCCACGGTGCGCTGGGTGGTGCTGAACTCGGGCGCGGTAGAGGCGAATACCCACAGGCGGTCCTTCACGACATAGCCGCCCAACGAGAACCCGGGTTGAGGAGTGCGGTAGTGGTTTTTGATCGGCTGATAGTTTTCCGCCGGTTGATCCAGTCTCTTAGAGCTACTGGCCGCGATCTCCGGATTCTTGATCAGGGTCGGATTGGGAGCCGCATCAAAGGTGCTGCCGCGGTAGTAGGTGAACAGGCTGCCGTGCCACTCGTTTGAGCCGCGCTTCTGCACCACGTTCACCACGCCGCCCAGGGCGCCACCGTACTCCGCTTCGAAACCGCTCGACTTAACCTGCACTTCCTGGATGAAGTCCATCGGCACGTTGGCAGCCGAGTGGCCGTCTTGCAGCGATGCCGTCTCCTGGCCTTCCACTAGATATGAGTTCTCCGAGTTGCTGGCGCCGTCAATCTGATAACCGTTCAGGTTGCCATCGCTCTGCAAAGGTTCCGACCGCGCGCCGGGAGCGAACTGAATCACGCTCTGGAAAGAGCGGGTCTGCGTGGGTAGGTTCTCCAGGGCAGTTACGGAGATGTTGGTCTGCACCTTGCTCTGGGTCGCGTCAATCTGCGCGGCCTGCGAAGACACCTCAACGGTTTCTGAAATCGCGCCCACTTCGAGGCGGACTTCAATGGAGGGCAAGTGTCCAACTTCCAGCGTAATCCGTTCCTGTCTGAACGTACGGAAGCCGGGGGCCGTCACTGCCAGCGAATAGACTCCCGACGGCAGGTTGGCAAACCGGTAGTAACCTCCCGAATCTGTCTCCGCCTTCTTCGTACCGATCAGCGCTGGACTGGAAACCTCAACTTTGGCTTTTACCACCAAGCCACCAGTTGGATCCATCACGGTCCCCTGTATTCCCGCCGACGTCTCTTGTGCGAACACGGCCGGCGAAATCAAAAACGCGACCAGTATTATCGGCAGTAGCAGCCATTTTCCTCTGTAAGGACGTTGCATATTCTCTCCTCTAGCCTCTAACTTTGGGATCCGGTAGGTACGAATCCGAGTCTAAGTTTGGGCGTCTCGGCCTCGACGCGGAAGTCGCCCAATACCACTCACCCTTCACAAAAAACCAACCCCTTCGAGCAATTCCATCCCGCCATCGGCGGGCGCGTGACAAATAATTTGGGACTAACGGGGTTGATTGTCCTAGATTTCACGTTAGAAAGCAAGGGGTATTTAGCACAGGCAGGGCAAAAGGGGCGTCGCAATTCACTACAATTGTTTGGGAATGAGGTGATTAGCGAGACAACCATCACTACGTGGTGGGTTGTGACGACCAGCGGTCACCACGTTTATGTGGTTGCCGATTCGGTAAGCCGGAACAACAGCCCCACGCTGGGTATTATGCCCCACCCTACTCCCATCGCAAGGCGATTATGGCGTCCACCCGCGCGGTGCCGCGGCCCGGGATGTAGCAGGCGGCCAGCGAGACTGCGCATAGCACCGCCGTCGCTGCCACGAAGACGGCGGGATCGCTTCCGCTCACCTCATACAGCATTCCGGCGAGCACCTTTCCCAGCAGGAACGAGGGCGTGAGACCGGCAGCGGCGCCGATCGCGGTGAGAGCGGCACCCTCGCGCACCACCAGGCGCAACGTGTCCCTGGCGGTGGCGCCGAGGGCCATGCGGATGCCGATTTCCCGCGTCCGCCGGGC
>JANYJN010000444.1 GCA_025358475.1 Candidatus Solibacter sp. | reverse complement strand
GAAAGAAGGTTCGGGAATTGGCCTGGCCATGACCTTCCGGATGGTGCAGATCCACGATGGTACAATCGATTTCACCAGCGAACCGGGAAAAGGTACCACCTTCGTGATCCGTCTACCCATTGCGGTGTGATCCATGAAAGCTAAGGCACTCCTCACCGTTTTTGCCGGCATCCTGCTTGCCGGCTGCTCGCTGCGCGGCAAGCCGGCCAAATCGGCGATCCCGCCCGCGGCGCCGAAACCCGTCGTCACGCCCGCGCTCGCGCCGCCCCGGCTGGCGCTCTCCCTCCCGCAAACCCGTGTCGAACTGCCCACCCCGCAGCCGGTGGACCCGGCGGCCCTCGCCACCGAGACGCCGCCACCGGCGGAGCCGCCGGAGCCCCCGCCGGCGGCCGTTCCGGCGCGCCCGCGGCGCGCCAACCCGGCCGCCGGCCAGCCAGCCAGCCCGGCCCCTGCCGCCACCCCGGCCGCTGCCGGCACCCCATCGCCGGAGCCGCGCGAAACCTTCCAGGAAATTGTATCGCCCGCCGAAGTAAAGCGCCTCCAGGATCGGGCACTGGGCCGCCGTCGCGAAGCCAATCAGATTCTGGACCAGCTCGCCCGGCGCCAGTCAACCGGCGCCGAGCAAAACGTGGCCGCTACCATCCGGAATTTCCTGGCGCTCTCCGAAGCAGCGGAGAAGCACAACGACGCGCGCCAGGCGGATGCCCTGGCCGAGCGTGCTCAGATTCTCGCCAAGGAATTGCAGAGTGGAAAATAGCCAATACGAAGAGCGCCGGCAGAGGGTTGCAGCAGCGCTGCCGGAACGCAAGCTGGATTGCCTGCTGGTGGCCTTCAGCCCCAACCTGCGCTACCTCTCCGGCTTCACCGGCAGCAACGGCGCCCTGCTGATTCTGGCGGGGCGTAGCATCCTGTTCACGGACCCGCGCTACCGGACGCAGGCCGCGCAGGAATCCACCTGCAAGATCCGCGTTGCCAAAGGGCCGCTGGTGCTGGACCTGCTGGCAACCCTAAGCAAGCTAGGCGTCAAGCGGATCGGCTACGAACCCGCGCGCATGACCTGCGATACCTTCGATAGCATCAAATCGCGGCTTTCCTTACGCGCCTCGCTGGAACCCGTCACCGGCTGGATCGAAGAGCTGCGCATGGTGAAATCCACCGCGGAACTGGCCCTCATCCGGCGCAGCGTGGAGACCAACTCCGGCGCCTTCGAGCAGACCCTGGCGCGGGTCAAGCCCGGCATGAGCGAACGCGATCTGGCCAGTGAGCTAGAATACCGCATGCGCCGGTTGGGCGCCGAAAAGCCGAGCTTCGAGACCATCGTGGCCAGCGGAGTCCGGTCCGCCCTGCCGCACGCGCAACCCACTGCCGCGCGCCTCACGCCCGGCGACCTTGTAGTGGTCGATATGGGGGCCTTTCAGGCGGGTTACGCCAGCGATATGACGCGCATGCTCTCGGTGGGCGCCCCCAACGCGAAAGTCAAACGCATGTACCGGGCCGTGTTGGAGGCTCAACTGGCCGCCATTGACGCGGTACGGCCCGGCGTCACCACGGTCAGCGTGGATCGGGCGGCACGCCGCGTGCTCGCCGGCTATGGCTTGGACCATTGTTTTATCCACTCCACCGGCCACGGCCTGGGCCTGGAGATCCACGAACCGCCGCGGTTGGGCAAGCGCGATCGCCACCGCCTGAGCCCCGGCATGGCGATCACAATCGAACCCGGCGCCTACATCGAGGGCTTCGGCGGGGTGCGCATCGAGGATACGGTGGTTGTCACCGAAAGCGGCTGCGAGATCCTGACCCCGACGCCGAAGGACCTCCTCACGGTTTGACCCTTTTCAGGTGGGGCAGGAAACGCGGGGAACCTGCGGCGGGTCGGGGTACTCTCTGGGTCGCGCGCAGCTTGCCAAACTGCCCCACAAGTGAACACTTTCTCGCGGTCGGGGGTACTTGTGCCCCGACCGCTGGATTCGGCGTTACCGCAAACCCGCTCGCTGACGCTCGGGGCTCTGATCGGAGCCCTGGCCGTGAGGGAGGGGTTGCGCCCAATAGCACAACTTCAGACGGCCGGGGTACTAGACCTTTTTTTCCGCGCCTTCAGGAATTGGCGCGCTTTGGCGCTGGTGGCGGGCCGCGGATTGGCCAATTGGCGCGCCGCAAAGAGGCGCAGCACCCGTTGGTCGGGCAGCAGGTCCGCCAATGGTACGAGCGCCCGCAAGGCGTGCCCGATTACCACTTTCCGGCACTCCGGCGTGGCGTATTCGGCGCGCTCCACACGCATGATACGCAGCAAGATGCGTCTCACCAGGTGTGGTTTGGCCACGCCGATAATGGCGGCCCCGCGAATGGCATTCGCCGCGGTGATCATGTTCGGGCCGGAGATGAGGTCCAGGTACTGGTCCAGGACGGCTTCGATCTTTCCTTCCCGATCCACGCGCGCCATGTTGGCCAGGATGAGGGTGGCATTCCATCTCAGAATCTGGTTGTTATGGCTCAACATCGCCGCGAAAAGGTGGAAGTGCGGATAGAGCGCCTCGGGCACCCGCTCGCTCAAAATGCGCAGGGCCTTGCTGGCGCCGAATTTCACGCCGGCCCGCTTAGCGTCAATACCGACGAGCACTTCCTCAATCAACTCGTTATTGTGTCCCACCGGGTCCAACAATGGCGCGACCGGTAGACCACGCCCTACCGGGCGAGCGCTCCGTGCTAATTTCCTCTGCGGCATGGGCCTGGATGACACATCTACAACGATGCGCCGCCGTTTGCAAGCCCTCGCCTGAAGTGTTGGGACCTCCTAACAGGTAGAATTGGGTCGCAAAAAGAAAGCCTGTCCCCCGCCGTTTGTAGAGAGCCAAAGGGGGTTAGTTGTAGTAGTTTTTTGTACATACCCACACACAGTATCCGGGGACAGGGCGGTTTCTGCGCGCTGCACCTGTAAGTAATTGATTACAAGGGGCCAAAATCGGAAAGCTAGAAAGCGGATGCAGTGGACTACTGGCCAGGCTGGTTGGGGGTGATGCTGCGGCTTCTCTAGGTGTCCATTCAGGGGAGGTATACACCGGCACCCTGGTGGATTTCGGCCCCAAAAATGCCGCCTTGACATCAATCCACGGCAAGCGCATATTGTGATTGCGGACCCGATTTTTTGTTTGTAATGGGTCCGCGATCCTCCAAGAGGGAGGAACCAACGATAAGGAGGAATTTCATAGAACCACTTCATCAGATGGGCGGCTTCCGGCTTCCTCATCGGACCCGCTGCGAACCTTGACGCGTTGGATACCCCACTTTCAGGGAATTGGCGCCGCGGTCATTGAACCGCTTGTCCTTTCGGTTCGTAGGTACGTAGTCCCAGGGGTTGGCGGCCGCCCTTTTCGTTTTTCTCCAGCCCTCCATCAACTGCTCCCACCCCGGAGGGAACCCAGGTCGTGTCTCGGATAGCATCAACCTCGCGCTACACTAGTCTTTCGATTTCCCAACCGTGAACGCTGTTGAATTCCAGGGTGTTTCGAAAAGCTACGCGATCTACGACGCGCCGGGCGACCGCCTGAAGGAGTTGCTGTCCCTCAATCGGCTGAAGCGCCACCGGGATTTCTGGGCGCTGCACGATGTCAGCTTCGAGGTGAAGCGCGGCGAAACCTTCTGCATTGTAGGGGAAAACGGCTCCGGCAAGAGCACCCTTTTGCAGATGGTGGCGGGAATCCTGCATCCCACGTCAGGCACAGTCGGTATCGATGGACGGGTCTCGGCCCTGCTGGAGTTGGGCGCCGGATTCAACCCCGAATTCAGCGGTCGCGACAACGTTTACCTCAACGGCTCGATCATGGGGCTGAGTACGCGCCAGATCGACCAGCGCTACGACGACATTGCAGCCTTCGCCGAAATCGGTACCTTCATCGATCAGCCGGTCAAGACGTATTCCAGCGGGATGGTGGTGCGCCTGGCTTTTGCCGTGGCCATTAATGTGGATCCGGAAATCCTGCTGGTGGATGAAGCCCTCGCCGTGGGCGACATTTACTTCCGCCAGCGCTGCATGCGCAAGGTCCACGAACTCCGCCAGCGCGGCATCACCATCCTATTCGTCTCGCACGCGGTGAGCGACGTTAAGGCCATCGGCGACCGCGTTTTGTGGCTGGATCACGGGCGCATGGTCGATGTGGGCGAGCCCGACCGCGTGGTATCTAAATACCTCGCCGCGATGACCGAGAAGGATTCCACCTACCTCCTGCTGAAATCGGCCGCCGATCCGGAACCGCGCCGCGGCGGGCCCACGCAGGCTCCGGAAATCGTCGACACCATCCCCAATATCGACCACCGTTTCGGCGATGGCCGCGCCGAGATCATGGGCATCGCAGTGCTTGACGAGCAGGGCCGCAACCTCCCCATCCTGGAGCCCAGTTCGCGCATTGTGGTGCGCATCAGCGTGCGCGCCAAGGCCGGCGTCGGGCTGCCCATTGTCGGCTTCATGCTGCGCAATCAACTGGGCATGGATTTTTCCGGCACCAATACGGCGCGCGAAGGCTACGAACTGGCGGCGCTGCAGGCGGGCGATGTCACCACGGTGGATTTCTACCTGGAGCTGCCCGAACTGTATCCGGCCGCCTTCTCTTTTTCCCCGGCGATTGCCGATGGGACTCTGATGGGCTACCAGATGTGCGATTGGATCGACAACGCGATCACGCTGCAAATGGGCCGTTCCGAGGCGCAGGTTTACGGCTACGTGCACCTGCCCTGCCGCGTGGAAGTCAACGCGCGCATTCGCACGGAGCGTCAACTGGAGAATCCCCTTGGCTGAGTTCACCGGCGAACGGTTGATCCCCGGCGAGGTCGATATCGACCTGCTCAACGAGCACATGGCGCGCTACCACTTCGCGGTGCGCCTGGCGCGCGGCAAACGGGTGCTGGACGCCGGTTGCGGCGCTGGCTACGGATCGGCTGAATTGGCCGACGTGGCGGAAAGCGTCACGGCGATCGATATCGCGCCCGCGGCCGTGGAATACGCCCGCGGCCACTACGCACTGCCCAATCTGGCGTTCGAACAGGCATCGTGCACCCAACTGCCCTACGCCGACGGCGCCTTCGACTTGGTGGTGGCTTTCGAAGTGATCGAGCACCTGGAGAACTGGCGGGACTTCCTTCAGGAGGTCCGGCGCGTGCTGGCTCCCGCCGGGCAGGTGATTGTCTCCACGCCGAACCGGCTTTACTATACCGAATCGCGCGGAGCCGACGGCGCCAACCCCTTCCACGTTCACGAATTCGATTTCGACGAATTCAACCGGGAGCTCAAGCGATTCTTCCCGTCCGTCTCCATGTTCCTGGAGAACCACGTGGAAGGCGTCACTTTCCAGCCGCATGAGGCCGGCCACACCGTGGAAGCCCGCGTGGATACCGCCGAGCCGGTTCCCGACGAAAGCCACTTCTTTGTAGCCGTCTGCGCGCACCGCCCGCAGATCGGCAACCCGACATTTCTTTACGTGCCACGGGTGGCCAACGTGCTTCGCGAACGCGAGCGTCATATCGCCAAGCTGGAGGGCGAACTGGCCACGAAGGACCAATGGCTGGATAAGGCGCAGTTGGATCTGGCGGAATTTGATCGCGAACACCAGAAGCTATTGGTCATGTTCCGCGAGCAGAAGGACGAACTGGAGCAAAGCAACCGTTGGGCGGAAGAGTTAAACGCCGGGCTGGCGGCCCGCGGAGCGCGCATCGACGAACTGCAGGAAGAACTGGCGCGCGACCAGGAAAATGCGCGCCGGGTAGTGGCCGCATACAACGCCAAAATTGCCGCACTGGAGCAGGATAACCGCGAGAAGACCAAGTGGGCACTGGATACCGAAGCCCGCCTTACCGCCGAAATCCGTCAGATGGCCGATGCGCTGGCGCAAACCGCCGCCACCCTGGAGCAGACCGAAATGGACCTGCAAGAGCGCTCCGCACGGGCGCTCCGGCTGGAGGAGGAGAAGCGCCAACTGGAAGACCAGATCAACATGGTGCGCGCCTCCCGATGGCTCAAGCTGGGGCGCAAGGTAGGCCTCGGCCCCGCGCTCTGACATGGCCTTTCTGAAACGCCTCATCCGCGCGCTGCCGCTGCTATTGCTCTCGCCGTTCCTCATGGCGATCAGCTTTCTGGCCCTGTTCCTGGTTCAGCTCTTCACACGGGGCGGCGGCAAGCTGGCTCGAAACTCTGGAAGGCCGGAACCAAGCGCGGAATTCGATTCCCCGCAGAGACGCAGAGACGCTGAGATAAGCGCGGAGAAGAAGCAAGAAACGGGGGAGGGGTCGGGATTCGCGCGTTCGCCGGCTGGCGGAGACAGCGGAGAAAGTGGGGGCAAGAAGTCTGAGCTTCGCTCGGATGGACAGGCCGGAGGCCTATCCTACTGTTTGGCCGCTACCGTCGTCATCCCCAACTGGAACGGAAAAGACCTCCTCGCCAAATACATCCCGAGCATCCGTACGGCGCTGGCCGGAAACCCCGCCAACCAGATCCTGGTGGTGGACAACGGTTCTAGCGACGGAAGTGCGGATTTTCTGCGGCAGAGTTTCCCCGACGTCACCGTCCTCGCCTTGCCGGAAAACCTGGGTTTCGGCGGCGG
>JANYJN010000430.1 GCA_025358475.1 Candidatus Solibacter sp. | reverse complement strand
GGGCTTCGCCGCGAACCTCAAGATGGACACCGGCGCGCTACGCGCCTGCATCGACGGCGGGAAGTACAAGGAACGCGTGCAGAGCGACGTGCTGGAGGCCATGAAGATCGGCGCCAACGGCACGCCGACATTCATCGTCGGCAAGAGTGTCGGCAATGGCGTGGATGGCGAACTGGTGATCGGCGCCATGCCGTTCCAGATGTTCGACGCCAAACTAAAGGAACTGGCCAAGTAGAACAGGCCTCCCGGCCTGTCCAGTCCACCCCCGGTCTTGGTGTAGCAGGCGCTTCCGCCTGCTAACCGCTACTTCTTCTTACAACCCGGGTCTTTAGCGTTCTTGGGGTTCTTGCAATCGATCGCTTTCGGCGGCGCGGCCGGCGTCTCTTTGGTCTGCTCCGCGGGCAGCGCGTCGGGCGTGATGTCGTACTTGATCTCAGCCTCCGCCGAGTATTTGCGATAGAGACGGAATTCCGTATCGTTGCGCGACAGGACGCCATCGGCTCTCATCTGCGTCTCAGATTTCAAGGGCAGCAGGAACTTATGGCCGCTGATATCGGTATAGTCGTAGTCCAGGATGGTGGTGGCCATCTTCACCGGGAACGAGGCCGGAATATCGTCCGCGTTCAGCGTGATGCGCATCACCACGTGAGTGTCCTTGTCGATCAGAACGCGGCCGCTGTATGCGGGAACGATGTGATCCTTCTTTTCGTACTCGATGCCCCATTGGGAATTGGCCTGCTCCACACTGTAGCTGAAGGCCATCACGAGTTGACCGCGCAGGGTGGCCCACCCGTCCCACGCGAAGCGCGCGTGTGTGCGCGGCTCGAAGATGTCGCGCAGCAGGCTACCGAACTCGCCCGTGGAGGTGGCCCCGCCCACGCTTCTATAATCCTGCGTGGTAGGGCTGTTATTGTGCAGGATCAGTTTGTACTCTTCCTTCTGATCGAAGTAACTCAAGCGCAGCGTCAGCAGATCCACCTGCACCCAGGACGGTTCGCTAGAGCGCGGGCTATAGCGGCTCCCGGGCGCGCCCGCCTGATAGCGGCGGACTACTTGAGTGGTCAGAAAGTTCGGCAGACTCTTGCTGTAGTTCAGTGCGTACTCGCGGACTTCCTCCATGATGGCAGCTTGCTGCATCGCATTGGGAGCGGGCGGAAGCTGCACCTTCGGCGCCGCCGCGACCGGTTTGGCGGTGGCCAGGGACTCCGACCTGTCCCGCAGTGCGCGGAGGGCGTCGAGCGTCTTCGGGCCGATGCCGCTGGCCAGCAGTTTCTCGATGGTGGCGTCCTCCAGGCGCTCGCTGAGTTTGGTCTTGGCGAGGTACTTGGCGACGTCCGTGTCCGACATTTTGAGTTCCACGCTCGAGGTGAGGAACTTCATCAACTGATCCAGCGTGAGGGTCGAGGTCTGCGCGGCCGCCGCGAGGCAGAAGATCAGCACGGCGCCCAACTGGCGGAAACGCAGGCGGAAACGCATATCCATTATTTTCTCATGACGCGGCGGAAGGCGTCTCGGGTACCGGAAGATAGTGGGCCTTTACGCGCCGCGCCGCCGCCTGCCCAACCACGATGGCAATTTCAGTTTCCGTGGCGGCGCGCACCCGCTCTGAGCTGCCGAATTCCTTGAGCAGCTTGCGCACCGTCTTGGGGCCCACGCCTCGAATGTCGTCGAGCTCGCTTGAGAGCTGCCGCGTGTTGCGCAGCGAGCGGTGGAATGTCACGGCGAAGCGGTGGGCTTCGTCGCGAATCGATTGGATCAGGTGCAGGATGGGCGAGAAACGGTCGAGAATCACCGGCTCGTCCTCCTGTCCGTAAACGTAGACGATCTCCTCGCGTTTGGCGATGGAGGCCAGCGGCTGGTCCACCGTTCCGATGGCTTCCAGCGCATCGGCGGCAGCGTGCAACTGGCCCAGGCCGCCATCGATCAACACCAGGCCGGGCATCGGCAGCTTTTCGTCGCGCAGGCGCGTGTAGCGGCGCGTCACCACTTCCCGCATGCTGGCGAAATCGTCGTTGCCCACTACCGTTTTGATGATGAACTTGCGGTAGTCGGACTTCTTCATCTTGCCGTCTTCCCACACCACCATGCTGGCCACTTTGTCGGTGCCCTGTATGTGGGAGATGTCGAAGCACTCGATGCGCGACGGGGCGGCGGCCAGGTTGAGCGCCTCCCGCAGGGCCTCCTGGATGGCGCGAGAGCTCGGTTTGAGCACGCGAAAGCGCGCGTCGAAGCTGTGCCTGGCGTTGGTCTCCACCAGGTCCATGAGCGCCTTCTTCTGGCCGCGCTGCGGGGTGCGGATCTCCACCTTGTGGCGGCGCTTCTCGCTGAGCAGTTCCTCCAGCGCTTCGCGATCTTCGAACTCCACGGGGACGTGAATTTCCGCCGGGATGAACTCCTGGTTGAGATAAATTTGTTTGACCAGCGAGCTTAGAAACACCGGCTCGTCGTATTCCAACTGGTCTTCCCAGAAGAGCTCGCGGCGGTCCACAATCTGCCCGTTGCGCAGGTGGAACTGATTGACCGCCACCAGCGGAGGTTCGGCGTAGACGGCGAAGATATCCACGTCGTCACCCTTGGCCGCGGCCATCTTCTGGCGCTCTTCGATCTCTTCCACGGTAGTGATCAGGTCGCGCAGGCCGGCGGCTTCCTCGAAGCGCATCTCCCGGCTGGCGGCTTCCATGCGAACCCGCATATCGCGCGCCAGATCCGTGTGCCGGCCTTCCAGAAAAAGGCGGACATCGTGGATGGCGGCAGCGTAGGCGTCATCGGTAGTGAGTCCCTCGACGCACGGCCCCAGGCAGCGGTGAATATGGAATTGCAGGCAGGGTTTGGGGTGGAAGCGGGTGAGGTCCACCTTGCAGGAAGGCACCTGAAAGTGGCGGTGGATGAAGTGCACCAGGCGATGCGCCAGGTTGGCCGGGAAGTAGGGTCCGAAATAGGTGGCGCCGTCCTTGCGCAGGCGGCGGGTCACGTAGACGCGCGGGTACTTCTCGTGAGTCAGCTTGATGTACGGGTAGGTTTTGTCGTCGCGCAGCAGGATATTGAAGCGCGGCTGGTACTGCTTGATCAGGTTGTTTTCTAGCGCCAGCGCTTCCTTCTCGTTATCGACCAGGATGTATTCGATATCGCGCGCTTCCGCGATCAGGGTGCCGGTCTTGATGTCGGCCAGCTTGTCCTCGGAAAAGTAGCTGCGTACGCGGTTGCGCAGGCTCTTGGCCTTGCCCACGTAGATCACGCGGCCACCGGCGTCCTTGTACAGATACACGCCGGGCAGGAAGGGGAGCTGGCCTACTTTGTCACGGAGTTCCATCGAGGGAAGTTATAATTTAATTATGTCATGCCCGGTTGCGGCACTGTTATTGTTGGCGGTGGCGCCCCTGTTCGCCCAGGAAAATCCGCAGCTCAAGAAGCGCGGCGAGCCCACCGGTACACCGCAGGCCGTCGATAAGGACGGGCTGCCGCCGGAGGAAGACAAATCGATCGCGGTGCCGGTGTACGGCTTCAACCCGCTTCAGGCGCAGAGGGAAATCCGCACCGGGAACTACTACTTCAAGAAGGGCAGCTACCGTGCGGCGGCGGGCCGGTTCGAGGAAGCCACCAAGTGGAACAGCGGCGAACCGGAGGCATGGCTGCGCCTCGGCGAGGCCAAGGAGAAGCTGAAGGACCACAAAGCCGCGCGCGCCGCCTATACGAAGTACCTGGCACTGGCGGGCGAGTCGAAGATGGCCGACGAGATCCGCAAGAAGCTGGAAAAGCTGAAGTAGGAGAGGCATAAGGCTCCGCCTTGTGCATTCGAGCGCAGCTCGGACATGGATAGAATAAGAATATGAGTAGCCAAACAGCCCAGCTTCTGGATGCCTTCGAGGCTTTGCCCGAGGATGAAAAGCGGGTCTTTACGGTGGAGTTCTTGCGACGGGCAGTCCCGTTTGATTCCGGCCCATTGGACGATGCGGAGACCGCTGACGCCGCGGATCAGTTGTTGGCCAGTCTCGAATGACGCCGGCCCGGGGTGAAGTCTGGCTTTTTGATCTCGGGATGGCGGAGAAGGTCCGGCCGGCTCTGGTGATCAGCGTAGCTTTCGGAGACGCGGACCGCGCTCTGGTCACCATTGTTCCTCATACGACCAGCCTTCGTGGATCCCAGTTCGAGGTAGCGGTCAGCGTCTCGTTCTTGAAGGCGGGCGCGTTCGTGGCGCAGGGCGTGTCAACGTATCCGCGCGTGAGAGCCATCCGAAAACTGGGGGTGCTCAAGCCGGATCAGTTCCGTTTGGTGTTCGCCGGTGTCCTGCGATGGCTTGGTCACGATCAAGCCTCGCGGCCATAGAGGGTGCTTACACGTTCGCGCGATTTCGCGGTTCCGCGGCGGTCATGGCCTTGCGCTTGAGAATCGAGATGAAGTCAGCGGCGTTGACCAACGCCTCATACTCGGCGCTTTCGTCGCTGGTCAGTACGCCCTCATTTGCACGTTCGGCAAGCGTGTCAACTCGCTGCTGCACGGGCGGAGAGACGCGCAATTCGACAATGCGGCGAGCGGACTCGGCGTCCAGGCAGCGGCCCAAGGGGTCCAAGAGACCGTCGAGTGCGGTGGTGGCGCTCATGCTGTTAAAGTACCACGAAGGTGGAAATCGTACCCGGTCATGAACGCTCATTAGCGCGACGAGCGGCGCTCTTTGCACGTAGACGCGCGACCACCTCGTCACCGCCGATGGGCTTCACCCTGCCGCTTTTGAGATCGTCATAACGGCTGTCGAGCGCGGCGCGGACATCAGCCAGCTCGTCAACGTACCCGGCCATGGCATCCTGTACGAATTCGTCGGCGGAGCGTCCGGTTTCCGTCACCAGCCGGTCCAGCTTCGCTTGCACATCAGGGGTGAAATGTACTTCCATGGGTTTCGGCTCCCTGCCTCAGTGTCCCTCAGCCACCGCCGCCCAGCCTCAGTTCCACGGTGTGATCGCGGCCGTCGTCCACCAGGGGAATCGCGGTGCCCGCGTGCGCTTCGCCGTCGATCGTCATCGCGGCGGCGCCGGACCCTTGCACGATGTCGATGTGATACACCGTCTCGCGAAACCGGTAGTGCATCTTGAAGCCTCCCCAACCGGCGGGAAGGCAGGGGTCGAAGTGCAGCTTATCCACCTCCAGCCGGAGGCCCAGTAGCGATTCCGTGATCAGGCGGTACATCCACCCGGCGGAACCCGTGTACCAGGTCCACCCCCCGCGGCCGATATGCGGCGGCAAGGCGTAGACATCGGCCGCCATCACGTACGGCTCCACCTTATAAGTGGCCATCGCCATCGCCGATGCCGCGTGATTCACCGGGTTGATCATGGTGAACAATTCCCAGGCGCGTTGGTTGTCGCCCAGGCGCGCGAACGCCATGGTGGCCCAGATGGCGGCGTGGGTATACTGCCCACCGTTCTCTCTTACGCCGGGAAGGTAGCCTTTGATGTAGCCCGGGTTCAGGTCGCCCTTGTCGAACGGGGGATCCAATAACTGCACTAACCCGCGATCGCGGCGAACCAGGCGCTGGTCCAGCGCCTTCATGGCCGTCCGCGAACGCGCGGCGTCGCCCGCCCCGGAGAGCACACTCCAGCTCTGCGCGATGGAATCGATCTGGCACTCGGAGTTCTCCGCCGACCCGAGCGGCGCGCCGTCATCGAAATACGCCCGCCGGTACCAGCCGCCGTCCCAGGCGTTGCGCTCGATGTTGGCGCCCACCTGCGCCGCCTCCTGGCGGCAGCGTTCGGCAAACACCGTATCGCCGCGCGCGCTCGCCAGGCCGGCGAATTCCTTGAGCACTTCACACAGGAAAAATCCCAGCCAGACGCTTTCGCCTTTGCCGTGGATGCCCACCAGGTTCATGCCGTCGTTCCAATCGCCGGAACCCATCAGGGGCAGGCCGTGCTCCCCGAATCGCAGGCCGTGGAGGATGGCCCGCGTGCAGTGTTCGTACAAGCTGGCGGTCTCTTCGGACCGCCCCGGCAGGTCGTAGTAGGAATCCTCTTCGGCGTTGACCGGCCGGCCTTCCAGGAAACGCACGGTTTCGTCGAGCACCCCGGTATCGCCGGTGTTGGTAACGTAGCGGCACGCCGCCAACGCCAACCAGAGGTAGTCGTCCGAACAATGCGTGCGCACGCCGCGGCCCTCGGGCGGGTGCCACCAGTGCTGCACGTCTCCCTCGCGAAACTGCCGCGACGCGCACAACAGCAAATGTGCCCTCAGCAGGCGCGGTTCGGAGTGGACCAGCGCCATGGCGTCCTGCAACTGATCGCGGAAACCGAAGGCGCCGCCGGACTGATAGTATCCGCTGCGCGCCCACAAACGGCAGGAAAGCGTCTGGTAGAGAAGCCAGCCGTTGGCCAGCACATTGAGGGACGCATCCGGGGTTTCCACGTTGACCGCGCCCAGGGTATGTTTCCAGTACTGCCACACCGCTTCGAGCGCCTCGTGGGCGGCCGAGGCCCCGCCGAAGCGATCGGCCATTTGCCGGGCCTCCTCGGCGCTAGCGGCGGCGCCCAGTGTGAAGACCACCTCATGTTCTTCCCCCGGCGCCAGATCGAAGGAGCCCTGTAGGGCGGCGCAAGGGTCCAGACCGGCGCCGGTTTTCCCGGACAGCCCCAAGCGGGTCATGGCCGCCGGAGCGCCCAGCGTGCCGTTGCGGCCCAGGAACTCCCGCCGGTCGCCGCTTGCCGTGCGCTCCGTCTCACTAGTGCCGAAGAATGCCATCCGGCCGGCGAACTCGGTGTTGTAGGGGTTGCGCGCGAAGATGGCGCCTCCCGCGGGATCCATCTCCGTGACCACGTGCATGGCGGATTTCGGCCGCAGATCGCCCAGCACCCATTCCACGTAGCCCGTGGCGGAGAGCCTGCGCGTGCGGGCCGTATCGTTGACGATTTTCAAAACCGTGAACTTCACCGCCGCGCCGGTGTCCACATAAACCCAGACTTCCGAGCGGATTCCACCCTCGCTGTGTTCGAACACGCTGTAGCCGAACCCATGCCGGGTCACGTAAGGCTCCACGCCGCGGCTGGGCATGGGCATGGGCGACCAGAAATACCCGGTTTCCTCGTCGCGAAGATAGTACGCCTCGCCAGAGCTATCGCTCACCGGATCGTCGCCCCACGGAGTGAGCCGGAACTCGTGCGCGTTTTCCGCCCAGGTATAAGCCAGGCCGCTCTCGGAGACCACGGTTCCGAAGTGCGGGTTCGCCAGCACGTTGACCCATGGCGCCGGCGTGACCTGTTGCTGGGTGGTGGTGATGATATACTCCCGCCCATCCGGCGTGAATCCGCCCACGCCGTTAAAGAACATGAGGTCTGGGCGAGGGGCGGCGGGAATGGCGCCTTCCGGCCGGTACACCCGGACCGGGTCCAGTTCCGGCACCGCCGGCTCCAGCGTTTCACCGAGCGCCACCTGCTCGGCGAGCGAGCCTCGAGTATCGCTGAGGATGGCGCGGGCCACCGACTGGAACAGGATGCGATCTTCCACCGCGATCTGCTCCGCCGGCCTCACGAAAATGCCGCCCCGCCGATCTTTCACAATGCCGTCGGCGCCCGCCGAGATCATGCCGAGAATCTGCTCGTGCAGTTCTTGCCGGTAGCCGGAGTGATCTTCGTTCCAGATCATCAGGTCCACGGCGAGGCCTTTCAGCCGCCAGTAGGTCTGCGCCTGGACCAGTTGGCGGACCAGTTCGATATTCGCCGCGGCGGCGATTTGCACCAGCACGATCGGCAAATCGCCGGAGATGGAATAGCTCCACAGGCCGCTTTGGCCGCGGCGGTTTCGCACCAGCACGGCGGCGTTGGCGCGCAAAGCGGGGTTGGCATACACGACGGCGCCGGCCAGTTGCCCGTAGAGTTGGGCGTCGGCCTCGGTGGCATTGATCTGCCGCAAGAGCACCTGGCTGTGCGTCCAGGCGAGCTCGAACACGCGGTCCGCCAGCCGGCGGTCGCGGTACTTCTCCACCAGGAGAAGACTGGCTTCCCGCGTCTCGGCCACTCCCGTCACAATATCCACCGTAACGCTCTCGCCGCCATCGAGCGCGATCCGCCGGCGGATGGCGACGATGGGATCGAGCACCGCTCCCTCGCTGCCCGAAAGCTCCGCCGCTCCCGTCATCGCCTGCGGATTGGCCACCGTGTTGCCGCGGCCGATGAAGCGCATGCGGTCGGTCTCATAGGAGGCCTCCTCGGCATCGGCGCCATGCACGGCCATCAGATGGCACAGCCACGGCGGGCGCTCTTCGCGGGAGCGGGGCCGGCGCGCGCACACAATGGCCTGCTGTTGGCGCAGAATCTCCGTCTGCATGAACAGGTTGCTGAACGCGGGATGCAGCGCGTCGGCAGCCGCCGACGCCAGCACTACTTCCGCGTAGCTGGTCACTTCGATGGTTTTGCGCGAACGCGAGGTGTTGGTGATGCTGATGCGCCGCAACTCGATATCGTCTTCCGGCGAGACGGCGATCTCGGTATGGGTGTCGAAGCCCCGGTCGCGGCGGCGGAACTCCGCCCGCGCGTCGGAGAAGATGGCTTCGTAGCTTTCGGAGGGCTGCAATGCCGGTTGGAAGGCAGCCGACCAGAACTCGCCGGAGGGCAGTGTGCGGATATAGCAGAAGGCGCCCCAGTTGTCGCAGGTGGCGTCTTCGCGCCAGCGCGTCACCGCCAGATCGTTCCACCGGCTGTAGCCGCCGCCGGCGCTGGTGATCATGACGTGGTATCTTCCGTTCGACAAGAGCTGCAGTTCGGGCGACGGCGAATTCGGCTGACGGATGACGCGCACCGGCGTTTCCTCTCCGTCGGCGCCGGCGCGCATGTCGGAAACCTCCGCCAGGCGCGAATAGATCGCCATGGCGCGCGGCACGCGCTCCTGCAGCAGCAGCGTGGTGGCCTGGAACAACGGGTCGCTGCCGAACCGTTTCTGCATCGGGCGATCCAGCAGCAGGTGGGCGAAGGAGAGCAGGCTCATGCCCTGGTGATGCGCCATGAAGGAGCGCACCACCACGTGGAGCTGACCGCGGGGCACGCGCGAAGGCGTGTAGTCGATGGCTTCGTACAAACCGTATGTCCCCTCGAAGCCCTGGTCCGACATTTTTTCCAGGTTGCCGCAGGCGTCCTCGGGCGCCACCATCAAGGCCAGCGCGGAGGCATACGGGGCGATCACCAGATCGTCGGCCAGACCGCGTTTCAATCCGGTGCCGGGCACGCCGAAGGCGCGGTACTGATAGTTGAGATGCGCGTCCACGGAGTTGTAGCCCGATTCGGAAACGCCCCACGGCACGCCGCGCTGCGCCCCGTACGCGATCTGTCTGGCCACGGCGGCCCGATAGGTCTGGTCCAGCAGCGTGTTCTCATAGGTGGGCATGACCACCAGCGGCATCAGGTACTCGAACATGGAGCCGCTCCAGGAAAGCAGCATCGGCTCACCGCCGGCGGTGACCAGCAGGCGGCCCATGGCAAACCAGTTGTCCTGCGGCAAGTGTCCCTGGGCAATGCCCACGAAACTGCACAGGCGGGCCTCGGACGCCAGCAGATCGTAGTAACTCGGGTCGGCGCGGCGCTCGGCAACGTTGTAGCCGATGGTCAGCAAATGGCGCGCCCGGTCGAAGAGGAAGCCGTACTCCATCCCCGCGAACTTGCCCGCTTGCGCGGCTAGAAGCTCCGTCGCCGCCACTCTTGCGCGGGCGTGCAAGGCGTGCGGCGGGTCCCCCGGCAACGCCGCCACCTCGCGTAAGGTGGGAATGCCTTCGAACCCCTCGGGAGCGAGCCAGGCAATTTCCTCCAACGCGGCCCTGGCTTGAGCGGCCAACGCCGTGGCCCACCGGCGGGCTTCGAAGCGATACGGTCCGTTAACCGCGCCGGTGGCCGCCTTCTCCACCTGCTCCAGAAGCAGGCGGACGCCGGGCAGCGTGGCGGGCGGGCGCTCTCGGGCGGCGGCCAACTCCTCCCGCATGGCAGCCAGTTCGGCGGGAGTGGAATTTCCATTGGCATCCACCAGAATGCCCAACGTATCGTCCAGGCCGTGAAACCATCGCGGGCTCACGATTCCATCGCCAGCGACCGCCAGCAGTCCCGGGCGGAGCGTAAGCAAGTGGGCGGTCAGGTTTCCGCTATCCACGGTGGAAATGTAGAGGGGCAGCAGCGGCTTCAGCGACTGCGTGTCGTACCAGTTGAAAAAGTGACCGCGGTACCGTTCCAGCGATTGCATGGTTTGGAAGGCATGGGCCGTGCGCTCGGCGAACTGACCGGCGGTGATGTACCCGAAATCGTAGGCGGCGAGATTGGCCAGCAGGGAAAGCCCGATGTTGGTCGGAGAGGTGCGGTGCGCGATACGGGCCACCGGATGCTCCTGATAGTTGTCGGGCGGCAGCCAGTTGTCTTCGGGACCGGCGAAGGTCTCAAAGAAGTCCCAGGTTTTGCGCGCGAGCTTGCGCAGGAAAACGGTCTGTCCGGCCGTCAAACGCGACGCGCGCGGGGGCACAGGCCGGCTGATCCACCAGGC
>JANYJN010000408.1 GCA_025358475.1 Candidatus Solibacter sp. | reverse complement strand
ATGGATGGCGATATCGGCGCGCTGCCCGGCTTGACCGAGGCCGCCGAGCGCCACGGCGCCATAATGATGGTGGACGACGCGCACGCCTCGGGCGTGCTGGGGCGCAACGGGCGCGGCACCATCGATCACTTCGGCCTGGATAGGCGCGTACACATTCAGGTGGGGACGCTTTCCAAGGCGATCGGCGTGCTGGGCGGGTACGTGTGCGGGAGCCGCGATCTGATCGAGTTTCTCTACCACCGCGCGCGCCCGTTTCTGTTTTCCACGTCGCACCCGCCGGCGGTGGCCGCGGCTTGTCTGGCCGCCTTCGACGTGCTGGAAGCAGAGCCGGAGCGCATCGAACAGCTTTGGGACAATACGCGCTACTTCAAGGCGGGGCTGAAGTCGGCCGGATTCAACACGGGGATCAGCGAGACGCCGATTACGCCCGTGATCGTGGGCGATGCGGCGCTGGCGCACCAACTGTCGCGCGAGCTGTTCGACGCGGGCGTGCTGGCGACGGGCATCGGTTTCCCGACGGTGGCCAAGGGCAAGGCGCGCGTGCGCACCATCGTGGCGTCGACGCATACGAAGGCGGAACTGGATACGGCGCTGGAAGTGTTTCGGAAGGTGGGGAAGAAGCTGGGGATTCTGGAGACGTAGGCGCCACGCAAGAATAACTTCGCACTTGCTGCCGGCGCTGGGGGTCCGCATCATCAATGCGGCAGTATTGCCCTTAGGCCTGACACCCAGGCTACAATGAGAACCGGCAGCCGTGGACTATCGCACCCTTGACCAGCTTCGGAAGACCAATCCCGCGTGGCGCTTATTGGTGGCCGACAACGCGCCGATGATTGCGAGCTTCCTTCACAAGACATTCATCCAGCCCAACGTGCGCACCATGGCGCAGCCGGAACTGGCGTCGCGGCTGGCGGATTATCTCTACGGATTGCGCGAGAAGTTGGGGGAGGACGCGTACCCGCGGCGGGCCGAGCAATACCTGGACGATTGGGCCGCCGACAACCGGGGGTGGCTGCGCAAATACTATCCGCCGGGCAGCGATGAGGCGCACTACGACCTCACCCCGCCCACGGAACGCGCCATCGACTGGCTGGCGGGCTTCCACCAGCGGCAATTCGTGGGCGCCGAATCGCGCCTGATGACGGTGTTCGCGCTGCTGCGGGAGATCGCCCAGGGAACCGAGGAAGACCCGGCGTCGCGCATAGGCAACCTGGAGAAGCGCAAGCAGGCGATCGAGGCGGAAATCGATGGGATCCGCAACGGGCAGGTGCCCATGCTGGACCCCACGCAGGTTAAGGATCGCTTCCAGCAGATGGCTTTCACGGCGCGCAGCCTGCTCTCCGACTTTCGCGAAGTGGAGCAGAATTTCCGCACGCTGGACCGTGCGGTGCGCGAGCGCATCGCCACCTTCGAGGGTGCCAAAGGCACGCTCCTAGAGGAGATCTTCGCGCAGCGCGATGCCATCGCGGGGAGCGATCAGGGCAAGAGCTTCCGCGCGTTCTGGGATTTCCTGATGTCGCCGGCGCGGCAGGAGGAATTCACCGCGCTGCTGCAGGTGGTGTTCGCGCTGAAAGAAGTGGACGCGCTCGCGCCGGACCGCCGCCTGATGCGCATACACTACGATTGGCTGGAGGCGGGCGAAGTGGCGCAGCGCACTGTAGCGCGGCTCTCCGAGCAGTTGCGGCGCTACCTGGACGATCAGGCGTGGCTGGAAAATCGGCGCATCATGCAACTGATCCGCGGCGTGGAGCAGAGCGCGCTCGCGGTGCGCGACCGTGCGCCCACGGACTATTTCATGGAGTTGGAGGAACCCGCGCCCACCATAGATCTTGCCATGGAGCGTCCCTTATACAGCCCGCCGTTCAAGGCGAAGTTCGCTCCGGCGCCCGTGGTGGAGGGCGATCAGGATCTGGCGGCCGACGCCCTGTTCGACCAGATCTACGTGGATAAGACGCGCCTGATGGCCCAGATCCGCCGGGCGTTGCAGACGCGCCATCAGATCTCGCTGGCCGACCTGGTGAAGAGCTTCCCGCTGGAACAGGGATTGGCGGAACTGGTGGCGTACCTGAGCCTGGCTTCGGAGGACGACGCGGCGGTGATCGACGATCAGAACAAGCAGGAGCTATCGTGGGTAGATTCCGGGGGCAGGCGGCGCCGGGCCACCCTGCCCCTGGTGATCTTCAGCGGGCACGTGGCATGACCCCGCAGCCCACCACCGCGAACCTTTCCCCGGTGCTGATCGCGCTGATGAAGGGCATCACCAGCCGCGACGAGGACCCCGCCGTCTGGCAGGCGCTACTGGATTTGCAGGCGGGGGTGCGGGAATACGTGGCCGTGCTGGGACTGGAGCTGATCCTGGACGAGGCGGAAGGGTACGCCTACCTGCATCAGCACGCCGCGGCCGAGGGCGAGCCCGAACTGGGGAAACTGGTGGCGCGGCGCCAACTGGGATATCCGGTGAGCCTGATGCTGGCCTTGCTGCGCAAGAAACTGGCGGAGTTCGACGCGGGCAGCGGCGAATCGCGGCTGATTTTGAGCGCGGAGCAGATCGCCGATTTGGTGCGCCTGTTCCTTGCCGACACGGCCAACGAAGCCAAGCTGATGGATCGGGTGGATAGCGACATCAAGAAGATCGTGGAACTCGGGTTTCTGCGAAAGTTGCGGGGAAGCGAAGACCGGTTCGAGGTGCGGCGCATCCTGAAGTCGTTTGTCGATGCGCAGTGGCTGAGCGAGTTCGATCGCCGCCTAGCGGATTATAAAGCGCACATCACGGGCGCAGCCGAAGAGGGCACGCCATGAATATGCCGTTCCAGAAGTTCGCTGACGTCTTGGAAAACGGCTTTGTCAGAAGCCGCGCAAAAATCCGCCCGCCAGCGGGCGTTGACAGGCTGAAGCCTGCCCCACCTTTGCAAGCAAACTACGTGCCGTTGGTGGCGCAGGCGGTTTCGCCTGCGAGCTATTTTATTTCTCAGCTTCCAAGGGTAAGATCCGCCAGCTTCACCGAAGAGGCTGGCTCATGAAGCAGAGTGAACCCTTGTTCGACGCTCTCAGTGAGCCCAGCGCGCCCGCTGGGGCTCCGCTGCGTCCGGGGTTTCGCATGCACCGCGTGGAGGTGCTCAATTGGGGCACGTTCCATAAGCAGGTTTGGGGTCTTGATTTGGGTGGCAACAATGCGCTACTCACGGGCGATATCGGCTCCGGAAAATCCACCTTCGTGGACGCCGTCACGGCGTTATTGGTGCCGCGCGCCAACTTCAACAAGGCGGCGGGCGCAGCCACCGGCGAGCGCAGCCTGGAAACCTATTTCTTCGGGCGCTACAAAAGTGAGCGCGGCGAACCGGGCCTATCGTCAAAGCCCGTGAGCTTGCGCGGCGCGGACAGTTACTCGGTGCTGCTCTGCCGCTTTTTCAACGAGGCGCTGGCGCAGCACGTCACGCTGGCGCAGGTGTTCTGGGCCAAAGCGCCGCAAGGTCCGCCGGCCCGTTTGTTCGTGATCGCCGACCGGCAACTATCCATCAAAGAGCACTTCGCCGGTTTCGGCGCCGATATCAACACGCTGCGCAAGCGACTGCGCGCCATGCCGCAGGTGGAATTGTTCGAAACGTTCCCGCCCTACGGGTCGGCGTACCGGCATCGCTTCGGCATCGAGAACGAACAGGCGATGGATCTCTTCCACCAGACCATCTCCATGAAGTCGGTAGGCAACCTCACCGATTTCGTGCGCGAGCACATGCTGGAAGCCTCGTCCGTGGAGGAGCGGATTCAGGCGCTGATCGGCCACTATCAGGATCTGGACCGCGCCCACGAGCTGGTGTTGAAGGCCAAGGAGCAGGTGGCATTGCTGACGCCGCTGGCGGCCGCGTGCGACGAACGGGGTAGCCTGGCGGCCAAGGTGGACACGCTGCGCGCCTGCCGCGAGGCGCTGCGTCCGTGGTTCGCTACGCGCAAGCGGGGCCTGCTGGAGAAGCGCATCGCCAACCTGGCTTCCGAAATCGAGAAACTCGCGCATCGCATCGCCGCGGGCGTGGAAACACGCAGCCGGCAACTGGCGGATCGCGATTCCATCCGGCAGGCGATCGCCCAGCAGGGCGGCGACCGCATCGAACACATCAAGCGCGACATCGCCGGTAAGCGAACCCAGAAGGAAGAACGGGCGCGGCGGGCCACGCAATACGACGCACGCGCCAAAGCCCTGGAACTCCCCGGCGCGACCGGCGCCGACACGTTCGCCGCCAACCAGCGCGCCATCCGCGAGGGACGTACGGAAAGCGAGGCAGCGCAGGCGGAGGCGCAGAACGCGCTTACTGAAGCCGGCATGGAGCTGCGCCAATTGCAGGAGCAGTACGACGAACTGGAAGCTGAGTTGCAGTCCCTGTACCGCCGGCGCTCTAATATTCCGCGGCAGATTCTGGAGATGCGCAGCGAGTTGTGCCGCACTACCGGCATCAGCGAGGACGACATCCTGTTCGCCGGCGAACTGCTGCAAGTGCGCGCCGAAGAGCGCGAGTGGGAAGGCGCCATCGAACGGTTGCTGCACAACTTCGGCCTATCGCTATTGGTGCGCGATGTGCATTACGCGCGGGTGGCGGAATGGGTGGACCGAACGCACCTGGGCGGACGCCTGGTCTACTTCCGCGTGCTCAAAGCGAGAGCGGCGGACCACGCGGCGCTGCCCTCGAAGTCGCTCGCGCGCAAGGTTTCGGTGAAGCCGGAATCGGCTTTCTACGATTGGCTGGACGCGGAGGTGGCGGCGCGCTTCAACTACGCGTGCTGCGAGACGCTGGACCAGTTCCGCCGGGAACCGATGGCGGTGACGCGCGCCGGGCAGACGAAAGGGCGCGGAGAACGCCACGAGAAAGACGACCGCCACCCCATCGACGACCGCTCGCGCTTCGTGCTGGGCTGGAGCAACGAGCAGAAAATCGCCGCGCTGAAGCTGGACCAGCACCGCCTGGAGACGCGGCGCGCGCCGCTGATGGCTCGCATCGGCCAGCTCCAACTGCAAAGGAACGCGGCGCAGGAGCGCAACACCAGGCTGGCCGAGCTGGCCGTGTTCGAAAGCTTCCAGGAATTGGATTGGCGCCCCCTGGTCACGGAGATCGAACGGCTGGACGGCGAGCGGCGCGAGTTGGAGGAAGGGTCGGATATTCTGCGCACCCTGCAGCGACAGCTCGGGTTGCTGGAAGCTGCCGCCGAGGAGACGGAAACCGGGCTTGCCGGCGACCAGCGGGACCAGACCCGGGCGGAAGAACGCCGCGCACAGGCGCTGGAACTGCTGGCGGCGTGCGACGCCCTGCTCACCGGCACCAGCGAGGAAGTGAAGACGGACGTCTTTCCGCGCGTGGAATCCATGAGCTTTGAGGCGTTGGGCGGGCACGTGCTGACGGTGGAGAGCTGCGACAACCGCGAGCGCGAAATGCGCGAGTGGGTGCAAAGCCGCATCGATGGCGAAGACAAGAAAATTCGCGTGCTGGAAGAGCGCATCGTCAAGGGCATGCAGGCGTACCGCTCGCGCTACCCGCTGGAAACCCGGGAGGCCGACGCCAGCGTGCAGGCCGCTGGCGAGTATCGCAAGATGCTGTATCGCCTGAAGGCGGACGACCTGCCGCGTTTCGAAAGCGCGTTCAAGAGCCTGCTCAACGAAAACACTATCCGCGAAGTGGCCAATTTCCAATCGCAGCTCAATCGCGAACGGGAGACGATTCGCGAGCGCATCGAGACCATCAATCGCTCGCTGCGGGGGATCGACTACAACCCCGGGCGCTACATACAATTGGAGGCCAATCCGAATGCCGATCCGGAGATCCGCGATTTCCTGGTGGCGCTGCGGGCGTGCACCGAAGGGTCGCTGGCGGGCTCCGACGAGGCGGGATATTCGGAAGAGAAATTCCTCCAGGTGAAGCGCATCATCGAGCGCTTTCGCGGGCGCGAGGGCACGGGCGAGCTCGATAAGCGGTGGACCGCCAAGGTGACCGACGTGCGCCACTGGTTCACCTTTTCCGCCTCCGAACGATGGCGCGAGGACGGCCGCGAATTCGAGCATTACGCCGATTCCGGCGGCAAGAGCGGCGGCCAGAAGGAGAAGTTGGCGTACACCGTTCTGGCCGCCAGCCTGGCTTACCAGTTCGGCTTGGAGATGGATGCGCCGCGCACGCGTTCCTTCCGCTTCGTGGTGATCGACGAAGCCTTTGGCAGAGGGAGCGACGAATCGGCGCGCTACGGTTTGGAACTCTTCGCGCGGCTGAATTTGCAGCTCCTCATCGTGACGCCGCTACAGAAGATCCACATCATCGAGCCGTACATTGCCGGCGTGGGGTTTGTGCACAGCGAGAACGGGCGGATTTCGATGTTGCGCAACCTGACCATCGAGGAGTATCGCGCCGAACGCGCGGCTCGCGCCAAATGAGCACCACCCCGTGGACCACGCCCGCCGATCTGCGCCGCCAGGTGCAGCGCTATTGGGATAGCGGGCGTCTGCTGGCTGCGGGCTTCACCTCCGATACGCAGGGCGTACCGCTGTTCCCGCTGGAATTGCGGCTCCGCGGACCCGATACGCGGGCGCTTTCGGAACGCTTCGAGGAGGTGCGGCAGTGGATCCGCGAATTGGAGCGCGAATTGGAGGGCGAGAGCCGGTACGGGATCGAGTGGCGCGAGATCAATCATCGTTTGCTGGGGCGCAATCGCGTGCCGGCGCGGATTGTGGTGCCCGGCGAGCGCGAGGCGCTGGAGCTGATCGGCAAGACGGACGACGCGGCGCGCTTCCGCTCTCTGGCCGCCGTCACGCTGCGGAAACTGCCGGAACTGGGCGGGTGGCTGGCGCGGCGGCCGCTGGTCGCGCTGCAAAATGCGGCTGATTGGGAGCGCATCCTGGCGGTGCTTGTCTGGTTTCGCGGCCACCCCCGTAGCGGGCTCTACCTGCGGCAACTGGATATCGCGGGCGTGGACACGAAGTTTATCGAGGTCCGGAAGCCGCTGCTGGCGGAACTGCTGGACATCGTGCTGCCGGCGGAGGCGCCCGGCTTGAGTGCCGCGGGCGCGGCGGGGCAGCGCAATTTCGAAGCGCGCTACGGCCTGGCGTCCAAACCGACGCAGGTGCGGTTCCGCATTCTGGACGGGCGCCTCGCCATACAAGGGTTGACGGACCTGGCGGTTCCAGCGCGCGAATTCGCGGCTTTGGATTTGCCGGTGGAGCGCGTGTTCATCACGGAAAACGAGATCAACGGCCTGG
>JANYJN010000344.1 GCA_025358475.1 Candidatus Solibacter sp. | reverse complement strand
CTTCCCTACCAGGCCGGGTACCGGATGGAATCGTTCTCGCCGTTTGGGCACCCCCCCAGTACTTGCAAAGCTCCATCGACCGGGATACACTCGATGCACCATTAGGGTGGCGCGTCGCACACCGCGCCAAAGCAAATGCTGTACTGGAGGCCGATACGATCACTGGGACCCGCTTCTTCCGTCTTCTGGCTTGCTGCTCGATTTCCTCCGCGGCGTACGCCGGAATTCTTGTTTCCCGCTCCGCACAGGGCCTGCAATTCACCGACGCGGTTGCCATCACATTCAATGCCAAGGACAAAGCCCTCAGCCTCGGCGAGCAGCCCAAGATTTCCGGCCCCGTCTCCAAGCTGCCATCCACTCACGTGAATGGCATGCTTCTCAAGGATTCCGACGCTGGCGTGCTGGCCCGTTATGAAGCGGGCAAGGCGGAGTATCTGCTGCCCCAGGGTCTGCCCAAGACGGCGCCGGACAGCCCGGCGGCCATCTGGACGGCCACCCGAATCTCGTACCGGAAATCGGCGCAGGACAAAGCCGGCGCCGAAATCCCGGCAGCGGCTTTCGTCGCCTTTCTGCCGCTGGGCGCCGAAGAGCTCACGCGCCTATGCATGGACGAAGCGGCGCTTGCGGTTGTAGGCGGCAAAGGAAAGACGCTCACGACGCAGATCGAGCTTATCTCGGCCGTGGTCAAGGCGTATGCTGCGGACCCCGCCATTGCGCCGCTCGGCAAGTTCGTCGAAGAGGCGATGCGCCGCCGCTATAACGGGTTTGAAAGTGGCGCCGGCGGCGTCGAGGTGCTTACCCAGGCTCTGAACTTCGTGGAGCTCTCCGGCGCCGTCTATCCCAGCCGTGCGGAGCAGGAAAAGCTCCGCGTGGCGATCAGCGGCCGTAAGCAGTGGCTGGACCAGAAGGCCGCTATCTTGCGCGCCTTTGCCGCCGCGGAACAGTGGGACGCGTTCCTGCTGGGCGACAGCGAAATGGAAAGGTACCAGCAGTCCTTCCCGGACATCGCCGCCCGGCGCGATCAGGCGCTTCAGGAAAGCCTGCAACTCCACCGCGGCGCCGCCGCGCAACGCAAGGACGATGGCGATTACGCCGGCGCCTACCGCGAATACCGTCTCGCCACTTACCGTAAGCCATCCGACCTGGCCCTCCGCGAGGATGCCATGCAGGCCTGGACCGAGTATTCGCGGCGCGCAGCCACGAACAGCCAAGCCGGCCGCGCCAAACTCCAACCCGGCCAGCAAAGCACCGTCGAACGGTATCTCTATAACTCCGACCAGTACCGGGTGGGCAAGAATCTGGACGATGCGTTGAAGGCCGTCCTCGACGCCGAATCCATCCTGCGCAAGTCCTTGCCGCTTAATGCCATCGCTCCGGAAACTCTCAAGGTACTCTACCGGAAAGCGGAGATGCTGGGCGCGCAGGAGAGAACTTCGGAAGCCCTCGCCGCCTTGGATGAGTACGACCTTCACGCCGTGGATGAAGAGCGCGCGCCCGCCGAGAAACTGCGCAATCAACTGCTCTTCGCTCTCAACGCGGCGCTCAAGGATGTGAAAGCCGGATTCCAGACGGCGTGGGCGGATGGCCGCTATAACCGGGCGTACCAGGTGGCCCTGCAGGGGCTGAAAATGAAGCCCGACGATGCCGAACTGCTCTACCAGGCCGGCATGACGGCGCTGATCACGCGCCAACCCACGCGGAGCCGCGAGCACTTCACCCGCTACCTGGACGTCTCCAACACCCTCGATGCCAAACCGCCGGAGCGGGCGCAGGTCCGCCGCTGGTTGCTCTCCATCACGGAAGCCGGCCCGGCCGGGCAGGGCGACCCCAACTGGTTGTCGGGAAAGCCGCTTCCCAAGGGCGTGTTCTATTGCCCCATCAGTCTCGCGTTCCAGCCGCACATCGAACGCATCGACGCCTCGAATAAACTCAAGACCACCTTCGAGTGGGACGGCGACAAGCTCAAATCGGTGACGCCCACTTTCGACAAGAACGACCACAACACCGCGGAGAAGAAGATTTCTCTCGCCTACAACGATCATGCCCGGCAGGTGGACTGGGTTTCCGACACCGAGCAGCCGCGCGGCACCGCGCCGACGGATCCCGACGAAGCTTACCAGCGTTCTTCGCTGCTGCTGCTCAACAATCCTTACGTCGATCCCGTGGCCATCCAGAAGCTCACCGGGAAAAGTGTCGCGCTGGGCATCGCGGGCAACCGCTTCTTCAGCCCGTTCGCGTGGGAAAAGGTCTACTATTTCCGCCTGACGTACGACGAAAGCGGCCGCGTTAGCCGCGCGCAGGAACTCAGCGGTCCCAAGGGGACTCCTGAAGACCTGGTGCTGGAATTCGATTGGAGCGGGATGCAATTGAACGCCATTCGCGGCTTCCAGGCGAAGGCCAAGACTTACGAGCGGACCATGCAGTACCAGGACGGTAAGCTGGTGGCCGAAGAGGTTCAAGGGACTGGTAAGGCATCCCGCATCAAGTACATTTACAACGGGAACCGGCTGGTGTCGGCTGAGTCGACGAATGACCCGAGCCTGGATAACCGCAGCCGCAAGGTTGGATTCGTGGCCAACTCAGCGTCCACGCTGGTGAAATAAGGAGACAACTATGCTGCGCATCACTCTGGCCTGTGTGTTATCCCTGGCAGCCGCGATCCCCGCGGTTTACGCGCAGGAGGGCGGCAAACGCGTGGCGCTGATCATCGGCAATGACGCCTATGCGATCAGCCCGCTGAAGAACGCGGTCAACGACGCGCGCGCCATCGACGAGGCGCTGCGCGCTTCCAACTTCCGCACCATCCTGGTGGAGAACGCCAAGAAGGCGGACATGGAAAGCAAGATCGGCGAGTTCCTGGATCTGTTGGGACCGGACGATACCGCGCTCTTCTTCTATGCGGGACACGGGGTGCAGATCACCAATGAGAACTTTCTGGTTCCGGTGGATTTCGTCCCGGGAAACTCAATTTCCAGCGCCAAATTCAGTTGCATGTCGGTGGCCCAGATTTTCGACGAGCTGAACCGGAAACGCGCCAAGAAGAACATCGTCATTCTGGACGCCTGCCGGAGCAATCCGGTGGCCGAGAAATACTCCCTCGAAGCCGGCCTGGCGCAGCCGCAGAATCCCGGCAAGGAAACCTACATTGCCTTTTCCACCGGCCCCGGCCAGGTGGCGGCCGATAATCCGGATGGGCGCAATAGCTGGTTCACCGAGGCGCTCTCGGAGTATGTCAAGCAGCCCGGGCTCACCCTGGAACTCAATGAGGTTTTCACCAAGGTCAAGAAGCGCGTCTCCGATGCCACTGAGGGGCGGCAAACGCCCTGGACCATTTCCAGCCTGACGGGCAGCTTTTATTTCCATGCTCCGGTGAACCTGGAGACGGAAAACGATCCCACCCTGGCGGAGAAGTGGTTCGACGACGCGCAGCGCCGCGAACAGCGCGAAGACTGGGCGGCAGCTATCGGCTTGACCAATCAAATTCTGAAGAAGAAGCCCGGCGGAACCCTGGAGGAAGCGGCCAGGAACAGGCTGCCGTACCTCACGGCGCGCCAGGAAGCGCAGCAGCGATTCGATGCCGGCGACTACGCCGCTGCCGCCCCCCTCTTCGAACAGGCGGTGAAGCTGGACCCCTTCTCCATCGACGCCGCCTTCCAGGGCGTGAACAGCTACCTGCTCAACGGCCGCGTGCCCGACGCAATCGGTCTGCTGAAAGCCATTCGCATTCGCGGAACTTCCGCATCCACTCGCAAAGCCAATGCCATGTTGAAGGAACTTTCCGCAGTGTCCAAGGAGGCCGGGACGGAACTGCAAGCCGGCGTTGCCGAGCCTCCGCCCATCGAGGAAATCTTCAGTGGCGCGCATTTTGGAATCCCCGATTGGGATGCCGGTGCGCGGCGTCTCGAAAGCGCTCCCGTGGACATCGCCAAGTGGACGAAGAACCTGAACCTGCCGGAACAGATGCCCGTGCAGCTCGCTCAGCTTGCGGTCTCGCCCGCCACGTCTTCCCTGACCCCGGCTGAGACGGCCGTTGCCAACGCCGTGTTTCATGTAGAACTGCTCCCGACAGGCGACAAGCGCGATTTGAAAATCCGCCGGATTGCCCTTGCGCCCGCACTCAGTTACGCCAAGGTGCGGTCACCTTCCGGCGTTCCCGTGAAGGTGACCACCGAGCCGCCCGGCGCCGAGCTCACGGTGGATGGCGACGCCGAGCAGCATTGCCCGTCTCCCTGTGTTCTGAACCTCGCCGCCGCCCGCCAAATGATTCACATTCACTTGGACGGTTTCCGAACGGAAAACCGGGCGGTGGATGTGAAGGCCGCCGGCAGCGAGCTCGCGGTCGCGCTGCAACAGGAGTTCGGCGTGGTTGAATTTCAGGGTTCGCAGGGGGATACGCCGGTTGTCTTCGACGGCAGACAGGTGGCTTCTCAAGTGCCGGCCACGGTGCGCGTACCGGTCGGCAAGTACGAAATCCGTACCATGCAGGAGGGCAAGATTGTGAATCGCCAGGATGTGGAAGTGAGCGCGCTCTCTAAGAGCGTGATTACGGTGAAGAAACCATGAAGGCTTCCCAGCACCTCCAGTCGCTGGGCGCAATCGCCGCCTGCCTGGGCGTCCTCGTGTTCCAGGGGAAGCCTGCGGCGGGCGCCGCCAAATGGACCGACCGCAACGAGTACGATCTGGTGCTCACCATTCGGGCCGAAGCGGGGCCCCAGAAGCGCGTGGCATTGCTGGACCAGTGGAAGGCCAAGTACCCGAAAACCGAATTGGAGCAAGTGCGGCAGGAATTGTATCTCTCTGCATGGCAGTCGCTCGGCGACAGCCCGCGCATGCTCGCCGTCGCCAGGGAGATGATCTCTGGCGACGCCGGTAACCTGGTGGGCGTGTACTGGTTCACTCTCCTGGTCCCCGAGGCGAAAGAGGTATCGGCCGACCTGCTGGATGCGGGGGAAAAAAGCGCCCGCCAGTTGCTGGCCGGCTTAGACACATACTTCGCCGCGGATGCGAAGCCACAGGGGACGGCCCCCGAAGTATGGCCGAAGCGGCGCGGGGAAGCGGAATTGCTGGCGCATCGCGCGCTCGGTTGGATTCGGTGGCAACGGGCGGACTACCCAGGGGCCGAAGGGGAGTTCACCACATGTTTGAAGCAGGATCCCAAACGCGCGGAAATCTCCGCGTGGCTCGGGGCGGTACTGGCGCTGGACAAGCAGCCGGCAAATCAGGTCCCTGCCTTATGGCATCTGGCGCGCGCCACCTCTTACCGGGGCGGCGGAGCGCTGCCCGACGCGCAGCGGCGTCAACTGGGCCCGGTCCTGGAACGTCTGTATACGGCCTACCATGGCGAAACCGGCGGGCTGGATCAGTTGCGGATTACTTCCGTGACAGCCGCCTTCCCGCCCGCCGGTTTTGATATTGAATCGGCATCCGCCGTCATACTGCGTAAGCAGGACGAGGAACTGAGCCGCACCAATCCTCAATTGGCATCTTGGATGCGCATCCGGCGGCGCCTGGAAGAGCCCGATGGCGAGGCCTATTTCGCCGCATCGCTGCGCAACACCGCGTTACCCATGCGGCTCAAGGGGACGCTGCTCCGCGCCACCCCACCGGGCAAGCCGGCCGAACTCGCGCTGGGCGTCGGCGATGCGACGGCCGAGGAGGTCATTGTGAAGCTGGATACCCCATTCCCCCACGGCTCCGAAATGGGCGCCGTGCTGGAATTTGAGGGCAGCATCGAAGCTTTTACGAAGGCGCCCTTCACGGTGACGGTTCTGTCTAACCCGGAAAAAATCGAAGGCTGGCCCGCCAACGCGCGAGGCCGTAAGTAGGGCAAGCGCCAAAACCACCCCAACACCCTCTCCCACCTGCGCCACAACCGCGAACCAAGTTGGCGCCGTTGGTGGGGCAGGCGCTTTTGGCCGGGACCATCCCTCATTAACCAACTTGCCAAAGCTAACCAAGTAGGTTAACGTAGTCTCATGGAGAAACGAACGCCGCACTCTAAGCTGGCGGTCGTCAAGACTATGCTTGCAGCGGGCAAGGTCCGCACCACCGTTTCGGCGCTCGCGGGCGGCGCGGCTTTGGGGTTCGGTTTCGAGAAGATCATTGGCGTCGTCGCGGCGCTCACGCCAAGGGACTTCTACAAGAGTATGACGACACACGCCGATCATCGCGTCTGGCAGGACGTCTACCGGCCAAAAACGCCGGCCGGCGAGGTGTATCTGAAGCTTACGGTCCTGGACGACTTGCTGATTGTGTCTTTCAAGGAACTATGAAGAAAGGAGCGATGTCCATGAAATGCCCATCTTGCGGCGAGCGGAAGCTTGTGCGAGACACGCGCGATATCTCGTACGCCTACAAAGGCGAAACGACCGCGATTCCTGCCGTACGCGGCGAGTTCTGCCCGGCCTGCGGGGAAAGCGTCCTCGGCGCGGCGGAATCGAAACGGGTCAGCGCGGCGATGCTGGAGTTCAACAAGCAGGTGAACGCCTCCATTGTCGATCCCGGCTTCATCGCGCGTGTCCGCAAAAAGCTCGCGCTCGACCAGCGGCAGGCGGCCGCAATCTTCGGCGGCGGCGCCAATGCGTTTTCGCGCTACGAGAACGGCAAGACCAGGCCGCCGCTCGCGCTGGTGAAACTCCTCATGGTGCTCGACCGGCACCCCAATCTGCTGAACGAGGTCCGGGCCGGGCGATAGAACACTTGGCCCACGTGCCGTTCCCTATGACCGCCGCCCTGTATGGCAACAACGTCGGCAACGTGCTTCGCTACCGCCCCGTGCGGTTGATCGACGCCATCTCGCAGCAGTTCGCCCGAGAAGCCGCCGGCATCATCCAGTGCACTTGCTGGCCCGCCGCACCCAACGGTAGCCAGTAACTTGCAGCACACGCCCAAGGGTGACGTATCACTACTTCTGCGGATGCGAAGCATCGTCTTTTTTGGATATTGCCGGGGAGCGGCGCGATTCCTCATACTTTGGCTAACCCGCGAGCGACCAACGGCGCCGGTAGTAATCACTCTTCACAAAGCGGCCCTTTTGTTTTCAACCGATGGTATTCCGCCTTCGACAAATGGGGGCAACCCGTGGGATCTTGCGTGCAGACTGCCACTTGCCGGTTCTCGGCGTCGTAGCCGATGGTCTGCGGTACCGGCGCCTTGATGATGTTCCCGTTATTGTCGTACGACCAGTTGGGGTCTGCAATGCGGTTGTTGCTGTTGAACGTTCCAGCGTCCCACACGTATGAACCCGAGGGGGTTCGCGCC
>JANYJN010000318.1 GCA_025358475.1 Candidatus Solibacter sp. | reverse complement strand
GATTCGCGCCCCAGCGACGCGCTCGCCCTGGCGCTCCGCCTGGATTGCCCCATCTACGTAGAAGAGACCGTGCTGAAATCGTCGAAACTGGCCGCCACGGTTTCCGATAAAGTGAATAACGACGAGCTGCGGCGCTGGCTGGAAGGCCTCAACGACGAGGACCTCGGCCGTTATAAAATGTAATCCTTTAAGATGTGAGCCGGCTCCAAGACCTGAATATCCGCCTCATGGTGGAAGGCCCATCGGTTTCCTTCTATGTGCGCGACCGCTGCATCGCGGCCGCCAGCGGCACCCATGGCAGCAACCAGGGCAGTACCGGGATGATGACGGAGCAGGGCCTGGCATACCTGATATGGCGCGACGGCCAGCCCTATCTCGCGGCCAAGGGCGGTGAAACCCTGGCGACTCCGGAACAGGTGGAAGCCATCCGTCAATTCTCCGAAGATCTGAATACCGCGCTGAGCGCATGACCCAACACAGAACCCAGCCCATGACCATTGACGAACAACTCACCTACCTGCGCAAAGGCATGGCGGAGATCATCCGCGAAGAAGATTTGCGCGAGCGCCTGATACAGGCCGCGAAAACGGGCCGCAGGCTGCGCGTCAAAGTCGGCTTCGACCCCACCGCGCCGGATCTGCACCTGGGCCACGCCGTGCTTCTGCGCAAGATGAAGCACTTCCAGGACCTGGGCCACACCGTCATCTTCCTGATCGGCGACATGACCGGCATGATCGGCGACCCTACCGGCCGCAACGTCACGCGCCCGCCCATGACCACCGAGGCCATCGAACGCAATGCCGAGACCTACAAGCAGCAGGTCTTCAAAATCCTAGATCCCCACAGAACCGAAGTCCGCTTCAACAGCCAGTGGCTGGCGCCGCTCCGGTGGGAAGAGGTAATCCGCCTGACCAGCAAGTACACCGTTGCGCGTCTGCTGGAACGCGACGATTTCGCCAAACGCTATGCCGCCAATGCGCCCATCTCTCTGCACGAATTGATGTACCCGCTGGCCCAGGGGTACGATTCGGTGGCGCTGGAATCCGACGTGGAAATGGGCGGCACGGACCAGAAATTCAACCTGCTGGTGGGGCGCGAACTGCAGCGCGATTACGGCCAACCGCCGCAGATCGTCGCTATGACGCCGCTCCTCGAAGGCCTGGACGGCGTCCATAAAATGTCCAAGTCGCTGGGCAACTACATCGGCATCACGGAGGCGCCCGATGTCATGTTCCGCAAAGTCATGCAGGTCTCCGATGACCTGATGTGGCGCTATTACGAGCTGCTCACAGACCGCAGCCTGGCCGAAATCGCGGTGCTGAAGACGTCAATGCACCCGATGGAGGCAAAGGTGGCGCTGGGCAAGATCATCGTCACCGACTTCCACTCGGCCGCGGACGCCGATGCCGCTGCCGCCGTGTTTAACGCCGTGGTGCGCCGCAAGGAAATCCCCACCGACATACCCACCGTACCGGAACCCCCGGGGCTGCGTGTGGATGGTGCCATCCGCGTGGACAAGCTGCTGGCGCGCGTGGGTCTCGCCGAATCGGTGAGCGACGCGGTACGAAAGATCAAGGCCGGCTCCGTGCAGATCAACGGCGAGAAGGTGAAAGAAGTGCTACTGAAGAACGCGCCCGCGGAACTACTGATCCAAGCTGGAAAGAACTGGAGGCGCGTGGCATGAGGCTCCCCTTTGAGCCCATCAGCCGGCCCGAACCCCGCCCGCTGGCGCGCCCTGCTCCGCCGGTCGTCGAAAAGTGCGAACCTGATAACACGGTGAGAAAACTCTTTTTCTGGAAACTGAAGCAGCGCGAGATCCGGCTGGGCGAACGCACCGTGATCATGGGCGTGCTGAACGTCACACCCGATTCGTTCTCCGACGGCGGCAAATACTCCGATCCGGACCGCGCCTTCGCGCGCGCCATCGAACTGGAAGAGCAGGGCTCGGACATCATCGATATAGGCGCCGAATCCACCCGTCCCGGCTCGGCGCGCATCTCGGCGGCGGAAGAAATCCGGCGCCTGATCCCGGTCCTGAAGCGTCTCAAGGACAGACTGACAATCCCGATTTCGGTGGACACGTATAAGGCCGAAGTGGCCGAGCGTGCGCTGGAACTGGGCGCCGAGATCATTAACGACCCTTCCTGCCTCACCTTCGAGCCGCAACTGGCGCGCACCGTGGCCCAGTACAACGCCGGCCTGGTGCTGAACCACATGCGCGGCACACCGGAAACCTGGGCCAAACTGGGGCCCATCGCGGACCCCATCGGGACTATCGCGCGCGATTTGGAAGCCACCATCAGCCGCGCCCGGCGCGCCGGAGTGGAGAAGACCCGCATCGTGATCGATCCGGGGCTGGGCTTCGGCAAACGCAAGGAAGACAACAACGTGATTCTGGCGCGCCTGTTCCAGTTGAACGGACTTGAAATGCCGATCATGGTGGGACCCTCGCGCAAGAGCTTCCTGGCGCACCCCGACCCCGAGGAAACCAAGTTCGCTTCGGCGGGCGCGGTCACCGCCGCGGTGCTGGGTGGCGCTCACATTGTGCGCGTCCACGACGTGCGCGAAATGCGTGCCGTCACGGACGTGGCCGACGAAATTCTGCGCTGCCGCCAGGAATAGCCGTTCGATACTGTAACCGAAGCGGACTAATCCGTATCTAAATAGTGTCGTTTCAGAAACCGCTCCCTGAGGAGCTGTGAAATATGCGGTTCGCAGGCGAAAGCGCCTGCGCCACCACCGGCAA
>JANYJN010000294.1 GCA_025358475.1 Candidatus Solibacter sp. | reverse complement strand
CTGGATTACCTGGTGATCGACCTGCCGCCGGGGACGGGCGACGTGCAACTTTCGTTGATCCAGAGCGCGCCGGTGACGGGGGCGATCGTGGTCACGACACCGTCGGACGTGTCGCTGGAAGATGCGCGCAAGGCGATCATGATGTTCCACCAGGTGAAGGTGCCGATTCTGGGAATTGTGGAGAACATGAGCTATCTGACCTGCCCGCACTGCGCGGAGCGGATCGACGTGTTCAGCCATGGCGGGGGGCGGCGCACGGCGCACGAAATGCAGGTACACTTCCTGGGCGAACTGCCGCTCGACCCGGAGGTGCGTATCGGCGGCGACACGGGCGAGCCGATTGTGCGGCGCAAGGGCAAGGCGGGCGAGCCATACCTGGAACTGGCGCGCAACGCCATGGCGCGGGTGGCAGAGGTGGCGAAGGATGAGGGGCCCAAGATCGAGATCAGCGACTGACCTGTGAAGAAAGCTTAAATCCGCGATTTTGATACGCGCCGCGGCAAGCCGCGGGAACTCGGGCTGCTATCGAGGAAGGCGGGTAAGATCCAGTTTCCCGATATGAGCCGGATCTGGAACACGTTTCCCGAACTTACGGGGGACAGGGACCGGGGTACGCTTCGCTCCAACTGAAGGACCGCTCCCTCACGGTCGCGGATCGGATGGGTTAGTGGAGCACGAGACAGGCCAGGAGGCCTGTCCTACACGGGCACGGGGGTCTTGTTGCCGCGGTGCCTCCAGGCGTTTACGCGATCCTGTAGGGCGGACATATAGATGTAAAAGACGGGGGTGAGGTAGAGGGTCACCAACTGGGAGAACAGGAGCCCGCCGACCACTACCAGACCCAGTGGCTGGCGGGCTTCGCCGCCCGCGCCGTAACCGAGGGCGATGGGGACCGCGCCTAACAGCGCCGCCATGGTGGTCATCATAATGGGGCGGAAGCGGATCAGGCAGCCTTGATAGATGGCCCGTTCGGCGGTCAGGTGCTGCTCGCGCTCGGCTTCGAGGGCGAAATCGATCTGCATGATGGCGTTCTTCTCCACGATGCCGATCAGCATGATTAAGCCGACAAAGGCGTAGATGCTGAGATCGATATGGAAGACCACCAGAGTGAGCAGCGCGCCGAAGCCCGCCGACGGCAGGCCGGAGAGAATGGTGATGGGGTGGATGTAGCTCTCGTAGAGAATGCCCAGTACGATGTACACCACCATGATGGCGATAATGAGCAGCACCCACAGGTTGCCGAGTGAACTCTGGAAGGCTTTGGCGGCGCCCTGGAATTGCGTGCTGACGGTGGCGGGGAGGGTCTGGGCGGCGAGCTGCTGCACCTGATCCACCACACTACCCAAGGCGGCGCCGGGTTTCAAGTTGAAGGAGATGGTGGCCGCCGGGATCTGCCCATTGTGGTTGATGGTTTGCGGCCCGGTCTCGGTCTTGAAGGTGGCCAGGGTATCGAGCGGGATGAGCTTGCCGGCGGGGTTCTTGAAGTACAACAGGGAGAGCGCGCGCGGGTCGGCCTGGTATCTGGGTTCGAGTTCGAGCAGAACCTTGTATTCGTTGACGGATCCGTATATGGTGGAGACCCAGCGGGGGCCGTAGGCATCGTAGAGCGCGTTTTCGATGAGGTTGGCGTTGACGCCCATGGCGCCGGCCTTATCGCGGTCGATATCGACGTTGACCTGCGGGGTGCGTATGGCGACATCGTTGGTGACGTCGTCCACGCCGGGAAGCTTTTCGATGGCGAGGGTCAGCTTTTCAGCTTCGCTATAGAGCTCGTTCTTGTCCGGTGACTGCATGGAGAACTGGTAGAGACTCTTGGTCACCTGTCCGCCGATGCGGATGGTGGGCGGATTTTGCAGGTAGATCTTCATGCCGGCAATGGCGGAGAGCTTGGGGCGCAGTTCCTTGATGATGTCCTCGACGCCCAGTTTGCGCTGGTTGCGCCGTTTGAGGTGCACCACGAGCTGGCCGTAATTGGGGCCGCCGAGAGAGGATGCGGTGGCGCCGCCGACGCTCGCCATCAGCGAATCCACGTTCGGATCGGCGGCCACGGCCTGGGCGATTTCCTGCTCGTAGCCCACCATCTGGTAATAGGAAGTGCCCTGCGCGGCTTCGGTGATGACGGTCAACTGATCGGTATCCTGATCCGGGATGAAGCCTTTGGGGATCTTGACGAACATGTACACGGTGGCGCCGAGCACGGCGATGAAGCCGACCATCATGAAGACGCGGTGGCGCAGCGCCATCTGGAGCGTGACGTCGTAGGCGTGCAGCATGCCGTCGAAGAATTTTTCCGTAGTCCGGTAAAACCAACCGTGTTTTTCCTGCTTGGCCTCTTTCAGGAAGCGGCTGCACAGCATGGGAGTGAGGGTGACGGAGACCACGCCGGAAATCAAAATGGCCACGGTGATGGTGACGGCGAATTCCTTAAACAAGCGGCCCAGCACGCCGCCCAGGAAGAGCACGGGGATGAAGACGGCGGCGAGGGAGAGGGTCATGGAAACGATGGTGGAGCCGATTTCCGCGGAACCCTTCAGCGACGCCTCGAGCGGCGCTTCGCCCATTTCGATATGGCGGACAATGTTCTCCAGCATAACGATGGCGTCGTCCACCACGAAGCCGATGCTGAGAATCAGCGCCATCATGGAGAGATTGTCGAGGCTGTAATCCAGCAGGTACATGACGGCGAAAGTGCCGATGATGGAGAAGGGCAGGGCGAGGCTGGGGATGATGGTGGCGGAGAGGTTGCGCAGGAAGAGGAAGATCACCATGACGACGAGGCCGAGGGTGAGCAGCATGGTGAACTGCACGTCGGTGTAGCTTTCGCGGATGGTGTCGGAACGGTCGTACAGGATATCCATGTGGACGGAGGGGGGCAGTTCGGTGCGGAAGAGCGGGAGCAGGTTCTTCACGCCGTCGGTTACGGCGATGGTGTTGGTGCCGGGTTGACGCTGGATGGCGAGGATGATGGCGCGGCTGTGGAATTTGTCCTTGTAGAACCAGGAAGCGGTCTTATCGTCTTCCACGCTATCGAGGAGGGTGCCGAGTTCGTCGAGGCGCACGGGCGAGCCGTTGCGGTAGGCGACGACGACGGACCGGTATTGTTCGGCGGTGAGCAACTGGACGCTGGCCTGGAGGGTGAAGGCGCGCTGCGGGCCGATGATGGCGCCGGTGGGGAGGTTGACGTTCCAGTTCTTGAGGGCGGTTTCGATTTCGTTGATGCCGATCTGGCGGGAGGCGAGGGCGTGCGGGTCCATCTGCACGTGCACGGCGTATTTTTGGGCGCCCAGCACCTGGACCTGGGCGACGCCGGAGATCATGGAAATGCGCTGGGCGATGCGGGTTTCGGCGTACTCGTCGAGGGTCCAGAGGGGCAGCGTGGGGGAGGTGAGGGCGATGTAAAGAATTGGCTGATCGGCGGGATTGACCTTGGTGAAGGTGGGCGGCGTGGGCATGCCCTGGGGGAGGAGGCGGGTGGCCTGGGTAATGGCGGCCTGCACGTCGACGGCGGCGCCATCGAGCTTGCGGGCGAG
>JANYJN010000269.1 GCA_025358475.1 Candidatus Solibacter sp. | reverse complement strand
GGACGCCGCGACATTGTGGCTCCCATGGCGCGTGCCGCCGTGGCAGCCGGCGCCGATGGCCTGATGCTGGAAGTCCATCCCGACCCCGACCGCGCGCTCTCTGACGGGGCGCAATCCCTGCGGCCCGAGCAGTTCGAAGAGCTGATGCGCCAACTGCAAGCGGTAGCCCTTGCCGTCGGCAGGACTATATGATTTGCCAGGCAAACCCGCTCGCTCACGCTCGGGGCTCTGATAGGAAGCCGCGTGGTGTCAACCAAACTATCCGAGCCACGACCGTTAGGGAGTGGTCGCTTCTTCGCTGCACGACCGTTTCGCGCCAGAAACCCGCCAGGACCACTTAACATGGAAAATGTCGTCATCGTGGGCACCGGCCTGATCGGCTCGTCCTTCGGCTTGGCCCTCCGCCAGGCGGGATTCGACGGCTCGATCACCGGCGTCAGTTCCCCGCCTGCCATTGCGGACGCCCTCGCCAGAGGCGCCATCGATCGCGGCGCTTCCCTCGCCTCCGCCATCCCCGGCGCGGACCTTGTCTTCCTCTCGCAGACCATCGGGCGCATTCTCGATACCCTCCACCACCTGGACCCGCTGCTCCGCCCCGGCGCCCTGGTCACCGATGCCGGCAGCACCAAGTGCGCCATCGTCGATCTGGCGCGCCAGACCCTGACGCGCGCCCAGTTCCTAGGCGGGCATCCCATGGCAGGCAAGGAGACGCGCGGCGCTCTGGCGGCCTCTCCCGATCTCTTTCGCGACCGCACCTGGATCCTCACGCCCGACGACGCCGCCGAACTCCACACCGCTCCCGCGCTCGAGTTCCGCACGTGGCTGAACCGCATCGGCGCGCGCGTGCTCACGCTCGATGCCGATGAGCACGATCGCGTGGTGTCGTTGACTTCGCACCTCGCGCAACTCGCATCCACGGCCCTGGCGGCCACCGTTTCCGATAAGCTGGGCGGCCCGCCGCGCCTCAACGCCGCCGGACCCGGTCTGGAGGATATGACGCGTCTCGCCATGGGATCCTACGAGATCTGGCGCGACATCCTGGCCACCAATAGCGACCACATCGAGCGCGCCCTCAGCTTCTACATTCAGAAACTCGAACACCTGCGCGACAACCTCCGCACGCGTCAGTTGCAGGAAGAATTCGAGCGCGGCGCCGCCCTGGCCGCGCAACTCAGGAAGCCCCGATGATGCGCTGGTGGGATAAGGCTCCGCCTTGTCCATCCGAGCGCAGCTCGGACCACGCCGCTGGCTGCCAGATTTCGCCTTTCTCAGCGCTTGTTCTCCGCGTCTCCGCGCCTCCGCGTCGAATTGACGGCGGCGGCGTTCCGAAGTCCCCAAAGCCGTTGAACACCCCTCGCACCCCTAGAGGGCAACCAATCCGAGCCGCGACCGTCAGGGAGCGGTTGCCGTCGCGGACAGCAATGTCCCCAAAGCCGTTAAACACCCCTCGCACCCCCGCGTGCGTGGAATAGGATACACTTACCCATGAGGCTATCAGCCGAAGCACCCTCGCCCGCGGACACTGTGTCCGCCAGCGAACCACCGGCGCGCCGGGCGCGCTGGACCGGACGACGGTCCAGCACTCCCTCCGCTGGTTTTAAGGAATCAATAATGGAACAGAAACTGAAGATCGCCGTCTTCATCGATTTCGACAACATCGAAATCGGCGTGAAGAGCACCCTCCACCGCGAGTTCGACGTCGCGGCCGTGCTCGATGCGCTCAAGGAACGCGGCGAAATTGTCACGAAGTTTGCTTATGCAAACTGGGGCAGGCAGGAATCCGCTACACGCGCGCTCAGCGAGCACGCCGTGCAGATGGTTCAGCGTGACCCCTCACCGCGCGGCGACAAGAACGGCGCCGACATCAACCTGGCCCTCGATGCTCTCGAGATGGCCTTCACTCACGATCACATCAACGCCTACGCCATCGTCAGCGGCGACAGCGATTTCATCGCGCTTGTCAACAAGCTCAAGCAGTACGACAAGCGCATCTTCGTGGTCGGCGGCCGCGCCTTCACCAGCACAATTCTGCAAAAGAATTGTCACGAGTTCGTGGCCTACGAATCCGTCATGGACGATCACCCGCGTTCCTCCGGCCATCAGCAGAAGGAACAGCAGCAGCAGGCGCCCCAGCAGCAGCATCAGCCTCAGCAGCAGCTTCAGCCGCAGCAGCATTCCGACCGGCCCGAAAAACAGCCGCAGCAACAACAGCAGCAACAGCGCCAATCGCACAAGCGCGTAGCGCTCGATCTGGCGCAGGCCATGCCGCTGGTGGAGCGCGCCCTCGGCGTCCTCGAACGTCGCGAAGTCCGCCCCCAGCTTGGCCTGCTCAAGAGCACCATGCTGCAGCTCGATTCCACCTTCAATGAGAAGGCCTACGGCGCCAATTCCTTCACCGATTTCGTGGAGAGGTTGCAGAAAGCCGATTATGTCGAGGTCACCGGCGGCGAAGGCCGCTACATGATCCGCATGAAGGGCGGCGGCGCTCCCGAAAAGCCCGGATCGAAACCCGAAGAAGCCATCCCGCTATTGCGCGACATCCTCGAGCTTCACCGTCTCGACGTCGATGCCGGCTCCACCGCCGACGAACTCTTCGATTGGGTCAAGCAGGAGCGTCCTAACTTCGAGCCGCGTGAGTACGGCTTCCAGGAGTTCAGCGAGCTGCTGAACTTTGCGCAGGATAAGGGACTGGTGCGCAATCAGGTTGACGAAGAACGCGGTCTCATCGTGTTCCTCGGTAACGAGTTCCATCCGCCGGCTGCTCCGCCGCAGCCCGAAGAAGTCATCCCCGCCGAGGACGAGGAGGTCGACGAGCCGCAGCCGCTCGTGCCCGGACAGCCCACCGCCACCGGCGAGATCCCAATTCCCGAGGCGCCTCCCAAGGTGCTGCGCCGCCCCCGCGCCCCGCGCAAGACACCCGCTCCCGGCAGCGAAGGGCAGAAGAAGCGCCCCACCTCGCGCCCCCGCAAGAAAAACACCTAGCCCACCAGCCTTCCATGGGGCAGGTCACACCTGCCCCGGGTGGCGAAGGCCTCGCCTTGTGCATTGGTGGGGTAGGCTTCAGCCTGCCCATCCCGGCGAAGCTCGGACTTCTGCTATACCTACCTTATAATTAAGAAAATGCCGACCACGGAAGACACGCAGGTACGGCTTGCCGAGATTCCCAATTTAACCGTGTCCGCCGACACTCCGCTCGCCTGCTATACCCGGTTCGGCATCGGTGGACCGGTCGATCTGTTTGCCGAGACGCGCCAAGAGCAGGCCTTCATCGCGGCCGTGGCTGCCGCCCGGGCCGGCGGTACCCAGGTAATGGTGATCGGTGGCGGCACAAACCTGATCGTTGCGGACCAGGGCTTTCGCGGCCTGGCGTTGCGGTTTACCGGGGACGCAATGCAAGCCGATGGCCCACGCGTCACCGCCTGCGCCGGAGCCGTGCTTCAGAGTCTGGTGGATTTTGCCAACCATCGCGGCCTACAAGGGTTGGAAACGCTCGCCGGCATCCCCGGTTGGGTGGGCGCCGCGGTCTATGGCAACGCCGGCGCATACGGACATTCCATCTCCGAACGGGTCGCATCCGTGCGCTTCTTCGATGGCGCCGGGGTGCGCGTTTTTGACAACCGGCAGTGCGAGTTCCGCTATCGCGAGAGCATCTTCAAGCGGCACAAAGAGTGGACCGTCTTCCAGGTGGAATTCTCTCTCCACGCGGCGGCCGCCGTGGAACTGGAACAGATCTCGGCCGGCATCCTCCAGGTGCGCAACGAAAAGTTCCCTCCCACCATGAAATGCGCCGGCAGCATTTTCAAGAACTTTCTGCTGCGCGAGCTGCCCCTGGCGGTGGCGGCCCGGGTGCCGGACGCGGTCGTGCGGGAGGGCAAGATCCCGGCTGCCTGGTTCCTCGAACAGGTGGGCGCCAAGGGCATGCAGCGCGGCGATATTCATGTCGCGGGGCATCACGCCAACCTGATCTACAATGCGGGTCAGGGCACGGCGCGCGATCTCTGCGATCTGATCGCCGAGCTGAAACACCGGGTGCGCGCGCGCTTTGGCATCGAAGTGGAAGAAGAGGTGCAATACGTGGGTTAGGGGAACAGCCCGGACCGTAACACTGCTTGCGCTCCTCGCCTGCCCTCTCGCGGCGGCGGACCTCCATGGCGCCGTAATGTCCGGCGATCTGGAGCGCGTCAGGCAAGAGCTCTCCGCCGGCGCCAATGTCAACCAACCCGACCAGATGGGCGCCACTGCGTTGCACGATGCGGCCTGGAGCGGCAATCGCGAAATCGCCCTTTACCTGCTGGAGCATGGCGCCAGCATCCAGGCCCGTCATACCGAGGGCGGCTCCCAGCCTCTCGCCTACGCCTGCATCAAGAACGATATCCCGATGGTGGACCTGCTGCTGGCGCACGGCGCCAACGTGCGCGCGGCGGACAATGCAGGCGCCACGCCGCTGCACCTCGCCGTGGACCGCGGCTACCAGGAGCTGGCCCGGTTGCTGACGGTCGCCGGGGCCGACGTCCAGGTCCGCGACAAGGCAGGTTCCGCGCCGCTCGATGAGGCTGCCCGCCGTGGTTTCCTGGCCATTGCCCGGATGCTCATTCTGCATGGCGCGCCGGTGGACCAGGCCGACCCGGCCACTGGCGGTACCCCGCTCAATGCGGCCGCCGGCAAGGGCCATAGCGAACTGGTGGCGCTGTTGCTTGCCAAGGGCGCGGATCCCAAACATCGCGACAAGTCCGGCGCCAGCCCCATCGAGAATGCCGTCCGCGGACGGCACGCGGAGGTGCTCGGGCTCCTGATCGCCGCCGCCGGGCCCGCCGCGGCCGAGATCGGCGCGCTGCTTACCGAGTCCGCTATAAAGGGTCAGACCGATATTGCCGATCTATTAATTGCGAAGGGCGCCAACGTGGACGCCCGAGACAAATCCGGCGCCACGCCGCTGCACCAGGCGGCGTTGAAGGGCAATCTTGCGTTCGCCACCTTGCTGTTACAACACGGAGCCGATGTCAATGCGCGCGATCGGGACGGCGCGACACCGCTGCACAATGCCGCCCTGAGCGGCCGCAGCGAACTGGCCGCGCTGCTTCTCGATAAGGGCGCGGACCGCGAGGCGTGCGACGCCGAATCCGGCGCCACTCCGCTCTATCTGGCCGCCGCATGGGGCCGGACCGCGCTGGTGGAACTGCTGGTGGCGCGCGGAGCCGACGTCAACGCCAGCAC
>JANYJN010000262.1 GCA_025358475.1 Candidatus Solibacter sp. | reverse complement strand
CCGGTGAGACGCAGCCGGATCACGCCCCACACCGCTTCCAGAATGATGGGAAAGGCGATCTTGGAGCGCCCCAGATCGCGGTCCCGGAAAATGATGGAGATTTCCCCGATGGAAAATTTCTTGATGTGGTGCAGCCGGTACGTGGTCTCGATTTGAAACAGGTACCCATTGGAAAACAGACGGTCCAGCCCGATCGCGTTCAGGGCCTCCCGCCGCCAGGCTTTGAAGCCACCGGTGGCGTCGCTATAGGGCATGGAGGTGATCAGTTTTACATACAGGCTGGCGCCCTTGCTCAAGATTAACCGTTTGAAATCCCAGTTGACCACGCTGATGCCATGCAGGTACCGCGAGCCCAGCACCATGTCGAATGTCTCCAGCTTTTGCAGAAACTGCGGAAGGTACGAGGGATCGTGCGAGAGATCGGCATCCATCTGGAGAATGGCATCGTACTGGGGCATCTTCAACACATGCCCGAAGCCGGCGACATATGCGCAGCCCAGCCCTTCTTTGGACGCGCGATGCAGCACGTGCACTTCGCCCGGGTGCCGGCTGCTCAATTCATCGGCCAGCCGCCCCGTGCCGTCGGGTGAATTGTCGTCCACGATCAGGATGTGAAAATCGCCCGGCTGTTCCCGGATCAGGCCGACGATCCGTTCCAAATTTTCGATCTCGTTATAAGTGGGGATGACGACGATCGGCTTCATAAACTCCCGCTAGAGGCGTGGTTGGCGAATCAGGATGCGATATCCTCCCTGATTGTACACTTCCTGGTATTCCGCGCGGAGCAGTTGAGTGACAAAAGCGTAGATCGAAGGCTGCTGGGTCTGCGCCATCTCGATAACGTCGGCCCAATGCGGGTCGATCACCACCACATCGGCGCGTTTGCCGTTGTTGTAGCCCAGGTGAAAATCGTCGAGGATTCGCCAGTCCGGGCCCAGTCCGAAAATCAGGCTGGCGCTTCCCATGATGAAGGTCTGGCGATTGAATCGCGCCCGCAAGTATTGCACCACCGGGTCGTACGTGGTACGCCGCGGATTGCGCGAAGCGGCGACGGGCGTGCGCGCGGCCTGGAGGGCCACGAAGACCAGCATCACGGCGGCCAGCCCTACCCGCAACCGCGGGCGGCGCCGCCACATCCAACGCGCCGCCACCGCCAGCAGCATCGAGTATAGCGGGGTGAGGTAGATCAGATAAAAAACAGTTTTGAGCCCTTCGAACCAGGTCAGAAACATGACGGTGATCGCGGTCCAGACTATCGCGAGGCGGTACCCGGGATGATGCCGGATCTCGCGGACCAGCAGGCACACCGCCACGCCCGCCAGGAAGATCCCGAGCGGGATCGCGTTCAGCCGGCCGGCTCGCGACGACCAGGCGGCCAACCCGAAGTTGTCCATGTAGCGGTATGAGATCTCCAGTTGGAGCGCGGCAATCGGGGTGGTGATGCCCGGGCCGCGGCCGCTGGCATTGCCCAGCAACTGCGCCAAAAAATCCGCCGGACTACGCGCGATGTACAACCCCCATCCCGCGGCCCCTGCCAAGTACGGAATCGCGGCGATGGCCACCGTCTTGATGCGGATCCGCCGGCGATCGAAGTAGAGTGTCGTGACCAGCAGAATCAGGACCAGCAGCGCGCCATTGGGATGCGTGAAGCAAGCCATCGCGGTCAGGCCGTGACTCACTATGACTGCCAGGCCAAACCTGCGCTCGCGCAGCATCAGGTAAGCCGCCACGCCGCTCCAACCAAGCGCCACCGTCATGACATCCATGCGGCCGTCGGATGCCTGCATCAGGAAGTGATAGTCCACGGCGATCAGTCCCAGGCTGCCCAGAGTCAGCACTGGCTGGCCGGTGAGTTTCCACAGAATCGCGCCCCAGGCACCGAGCGCGAGCAGTCCCCAGACGAGCGAGAGCAACCGCATCGAAAAGATGCTGAACCCGAATACGCGAAACCCCGCGGCGTTGGTCACCAGGTTCAGAGGCATCACCCAGTAGGTGTGCCGGTCGATGCCCGTCAACTTCACACTCTTCCAAGTGCTGCTGGCAGGGTCCAGGACGGTTGTGCCCATGAAACCCTTATAGGCGAGGTTGTAGGCGGGATTTCCGAACCAGGCCTCGTCGCACCACGGCGCCCGGGTGACCACATTGGTGAGTCCCAAGCTGAGGTAAAGCAGGACGATCAGAACCCAACCGGCGACAAGACGAGGGCTACCCATGACGGCACCTGATCATTCGATTTCACACTAACCGTGGTGCAAGGTAGCCAGCAAAGAAATGGTGGGCGCGCAGGGATTCGAACCCCGGACCCCCTCGGTGTAAACGAGGTGCTCTAACCAACTGAGCTACGCGCCCCGAAAAAACTTCAAGAGGCCACCATTCTCGACTTTAGCATGCCGGCGCAAACCTCTCCAAATACCTGGTGGCCGAGAAGCTGGGTCCGCCCATTGCTCCCCTGCCCGCAGCGTGACACAATCGTTCCCATGTCCCGCACCCCGACCGTCTCTCTCGCCGCGCTCTTCCTCGCCTGCTCCGTCATGGCGCAGGCGCCGATCAGCGGCCAACGCGTACGCCGCCTGCTGATCCACAACGCCATCGTAATCGATGGCAATGGGACACCTGCCAGCGGCCCCAAGGATATCGTTATCGAGAACAACGTG
>JANYJN010000207.1 GCA_025358475.1 Candidatus Solibacter sp. | reverse complement strand
TCATCTTTCTCCAATCGACGATTGTAACTATCCGCCGCCTGGTAGTTCACCACCGGTCCGGTCGCGAGCGCCGAGTTGAAGACTGAGCCCGCGTCGTCGATCAGCTTGGAAAAGGTATACGACGCGGTCCAGGTGAAGCCGCGGGCGAAGCGCCGCTCCAGGTGCGCCTGCAACGAATGGTAAGTCGAATTCCCCACGTTGTTGCGGTAGAGAGCCACGGTGGTGAATTCGGGGAAGCGGCGCAACAACTGCTGGCGCGCGACGGCGGGCGCCCCCAGGGAAGACGCCGCCGGAATCTGCCCGTAGTAGGGATTGGCAACCGACTGGGTGAGTTGCGCGCCCATTGCCAGCAACGGCACGGGCAGTTGATTGAGGTTGGTATCCGGCACGCCAAGGCGCGTCAACTTACTGCCCGCGTAACCCAGCGAGACACTCCAGTTCGCGCGAATGGTTTTTTGTAGGGTGAGATTCCACTGCTGCGCGTATCCCGAACCCTGGTTCCGCTGCACGCCAAAGACGCCCTGCCCCAGTCCCGAATCCGGACCCGGCGGCGTAACCTTTACCGAAGGCCCCTGCGAGAGGTGGAACGCCGGAGTCAGATTATCCAGCGAACTTTGGGTAAGCGTCTGAATGAAGGGAAACATCGGCGCAGTGAACGGCGTGGTGATTCCCGCCTGCTCGATCCACACGAGTCCATAGCCCGCGCGGACGGCAAGGGAATCGGACAGGCGGTAGGCGAGGGCGGCGCGCGGGCCGAAATTGTGGTTTTCCAAGTTGCGCGCGGTGGCCGGAAAATCGAGTTTTTGCGTGCCCAGGTTGAACACCGCCACTTGACCGTCGGCTTCGGTGGATGGGAAATTCAGCGTGTAGCGCAGGCCCAGGTTTAGCGTCAGGCGGTCGGTGACGCGCCAATCGTCCTGCACGAAAGCCTCGGCAACGAGTGCGCGCGGGCGCAGCGCGCGCTGCTGGGCATCCAGCGAAAAGTTCTGCACCGCGCCGAGCAGAAACGAGGCGAAGCCGTTGCCGGTGAGGGCCGCGGTGAACTGGAAATCGCCGGTGGGGTTGGGCGGTTGCAGCGCGTCGAGGCGCTCCCATCGGAGGTCGGCACCCAGCTTCAAGCTGTGCGCGCCGCGGGTGAGGGCATAATCGTCGAGCAGTTCGGTGACGGAGGTGGTGGCGGTACCGTTGGAAGCGCCGGGCGGTCCGAGTTGTTGAAACCCAGCGACCTCAAACACGGGGAGCACGCCAGAGAGCGACGTGGCCGGAATATTCGGAATTCCGGTGAGCCACTCGACGGATTGCGTGCTGTCCAGGGCGTTCACGCGAATGCCGCGGCGCGTCCAGCCGAAGCGCAGTTGATTCACCGCCTCGGGGGACACGGTCCAGGTGTGCTCGGCAGTCACTCCGTCGGCGCGGGTCAGGGTGTTGGCGTTGGCGGCCGTGGTCAGGTTTCCGCTGCCATCGGGCAGGGGCGTCATGGGACGCGTATCGTCGCGCAGGAACGAATAGCGCGCGAAGAAGCGCTGCGCGGCCCAACGGTGATCCAGGCGGAGGTCGAACTGATCGGCGCTGTCGGTATCGGCGCCGCGGCGGGAATAGTTGTTGGCGGTGGCTTCGGCGCCGGACGAAGTGAAGACGCCGGGCGCGGGATAGCGGCTCAGCAGGCGCGCTGCCGCGGCATCGAAGCGCGCCAGTGGAACGGTGCGGTTCGGAAACGGCGTGCGCGCGGCGCCGCTTGCCGGGTCGGTGATGGCGCCGGCGAACACGCCCTGGCGTTGCAGGCTGGTGGGCACGGTGCTGAAACGCGTCACGCCGGTGTTCAGGCGCGCCCCCTGATAGTCCACGAAGAAGAAGGTGCGATTGCGCCGCAGCGGACCGCCCAGCACCGCACCAAAAAGATTGCGCCGAAAGAGCGGCTTGGGCCCAGCCGCGGCGAACAGGTTGCGCGCGTTCAGCGCCTCGTTGCGGAAATACTCAAACAGCGTGCCGTGCCACTCATTGCTTCCCGACTTGGTGGCGACGTGGATCACGCCTCCGTTAGAACGTCCATACTCGGCGGAATAGCTATTGGTCTGCACGCGGAATTCGGCGATGGAATCCAGCACCGGATAGTAGGCGACTTGACCCGGTTCGGGTTCCAGCACGCTGACACCATCGTAAAGATACTCGCTGGTGCGCGGACGGCTGCCGTTGATGCGCGGCAGAAACTGCCCCGGCGGCAGCATGACTCCGGGCGCCAGCGCGATCAGCGGGACGAAGTTGCGGCCGTCCAGCGGCAGGGTGGCGGTGAAGCGGCCGTCGACGAGGAACCCCACGGCGCCGCCCGCGGTCTGAAGCATCGGGGCCGCGGCGGTCACGTCGACGGACTCGTTCCTATCGCCCAGAGTGAGAAGCAGGTCGGCGGCCACGCGATCGGCAACGCGCAGTTCAATGCCGGTCCGTTCGAGAGTGCGGAAGCCGGCCTTGCGCACCGTCAGGGTGTACGATCCTGGGGGCAAGGCCGCAAAGTGGTACTGGCCACCATTGCCGGTGACGGCCGCTTGACGCAGACCGGTGCCGGCGTCGCGCAGGTCGGCGGTGGCGCCCGCCACGGCCAGTCCGGCCGGATCGCGCACCGTGCCGAAGAGCTCGGCACGTCCCGCCTGTGCCCTGGCCGTGAGGGCACAGGCCAAGAGGAAAACTGCCAGCCGGAACTGGTAATGTATAAACGACGATGTCATTTTTAAAAGATAATACCACGCATGCGGGGGTGGGGCGGACCCCCTGGTCCGCCGCCGGCGCCCCCGGGGGAGTGATGAGCAACTTATGTCCGTAATCGAGAACCGGCTCGCCGAATTGCGCAAGCGGCGGGGGATGGGCGCCGCGGAACTGGCGCTCGCCGCCGGGGTCAGCCGCCAGACCATCTACGCCATGGAGGCCGGCGACTATATCCCCAACACGGTGGTCTCTCTCAAGCTGGCGCGCATACTCGAGAGCACGGTGGAGGAACTCTTCCGGCTCGCGCCCGATGCCCCCGCGGTGGTGCCGCTGGCGCGCGCGGAACTGATCGGCGGCGCCGACCGCTTCCCCGGCACGCCGCTAGAACTCTGCCGGGTGGGCGGCCGGTTGGTAGCCGTGCCCGCGGTTCCGGTACCGTGGCACCTGGCGCCGGCCGACGGCTTGCTGGTGGACCCGGAGCTCTGCACCGTGCAACCGCTGCGCGAAGAAACCGCCAACCGCCTGCTGATCGCGGGCTGCGACCCGGCCACCAGCATACTGGCCCGTCACATGCGGTGCGCCCATGCGGGGCTGGTTATCGCGCCGGTGAACAGTTGCGCCGCCCTCGGCTTGCTCAAAGAGGGTTTGGTGCACGTGGCCGGCACGCATCTGCCAAGCGGCGCCGAGGGTGTCGCGGAGGCGGCCGCGCGGTCGCCGAAGAACCAGGTTGCCGTCTTCGCTTTCGCCATGTGGGAGCAGGGTCTGGCGGTGCGCCGCGGGAACCCCAAACGGATCCGCGCGGTGGAGCACCTGGCACGCCGCGGCGTCCGCCTGGCGAATCGGGAGCAGGGTTCGGGCAGCCGCCAATTGCTGGACGCGCATTTGCAGGCGGCCGGCATCGCGGCGCGGAGAGTGACCGGTTACCACGATGCCCCGGCGGCGGGCCACTTGGCCGCGGCATGGCGGGTCTACGCGGGCATGGCCGATTGTTGTGTCGCCACCGGCTCCGCCGCGCGCGCCTTCGGCCTGGATTTCGTCGCGCTCGCTACCGAACGCTACCGCCTGGTGATCCGCCGCGAGCATCTGGATCTCGTTGGGGTCCAGCGCCTCCTCGACACGCTTTGCCACGCTGACTTGCGGCGCGAACTCGAGACCCTGTGCGCCTACGATACCCGCCAAACCGGGCAGCGGGTGGTTTGAGCGTGCCGCAACCGCCGGTGACGCCGCCAATAAGCCATTCGTCCGCGCGCGGCGGCGCGTGCTAAGATGGAGCTTCCGTTACATCCTGAGGTCTTAGTGTCCAGAATTACGCGTAAAGAATTAAAAACCGACAAGTTCGCCCTGGAAGTCGAACATGGCATCTCGTTCTTTGAGCATCACAAGAGCGAGGCCGTCAAATACGGCGCAATTGGCATCGGCGCGATTGTACTGATCTTCGGCTACACCTACTACTACCTGCCGGTGCAGCACAACGCCCGGCAAGGTTCGCTGGCGGCGGCGATCCGGGTTCAGGAAGCGCCGGTCGGCCAATCCGGCAATGGCGGCCTGGCGTTCCCGTCGCAGGAAGCCAAGGACCAGGAGGCGATCCGGGTCTTTACCGAGTTGCATGGCAAGTACTCGGGCAGCGCGGAGGGCGAGATCGCCCAGTATTATTTGGCGTCGATCAAGGCCGACCAGGGGAAACTGGCCGAAGCCGAGAAGCTGTTTCAGGAAGTGGCGCGGCAGGGCGATGAAAAATACGCGTCGCTATCGCAACTCTCGCTGTCGCAAATTTACTTCGGCGACGGCCGCGCGGACCAGGGCGAAAAAGTGCTTCGCGGTCTGATCGCGAAACCCACGGTTTTCGTCTCCTCGGAACAGGCCACCATAACGTTGGCTCGCTTCCTGGCCCAGAAAAAGCCTGCCGAGGCACGCAAGTTACTAGACCCGTTGCGCTCCCGGGTAGGCAACGTGGGACAGGTGGCGCTCTCGCTGCTGGCCGAGATTCCGCAGCAGTAGCCGCCGCTTTTTTCATGCTGGCGCGGCTACGATTTCCGGTGGCGCGAAGCCGGGGGCGGCGATACCCCGAACCCGAGCACCCTTACCGTAACGCGTTCCAGCGCGATCGCGACCGCGTGGTGCATTCCCGTGCGTTCCGCCGCCTGGAGGCCAAGACCCAGGTCTTCACCCCCGGCCTGTCGGACCATTTCCGCAACCGCCTCACCCACAGCATCGAAGTGGCGCAGATTGCGCGCACTTTGGCCAACGTCCTGCAACTGGACGAGGATCTCACCGAAGCCCTGGCCCTGGCCCACGACATCGGGCACCCCCCGTTCGCGCATGCCGGAGAGGAAGCGCTGAATGGCGAAATGGCGCGCTTTGGCGAGCGATTCGACCACAACCTGCACGCTCTCAGGATCGTGGAAAGCTTCGAACAGCGTTACGCCCGCTTCCCCGGGCTGAACCTGAGTTTTGAGGTCCGCGAAGGAATTGTCAAACATTCCCACGATTTCCAGGCCGGCGAGAGCGCGCAACTGGACGCCTACCTGCCCGGGGCGCGTCCGCCGCTGGAAGCCCAGTTGATCGACCCGGCCGACGAGGTGGCGTACAATACGGCCGACCTCGACGACGCCTGGTCCGCCGGTCTGATCGCCGCCGGAGACGTGGCCGAAGCTGTTCCCCAATACCGCGAAATCCATGAAGCGGTGGAGACTCAGTTCCCCGGCGCCACGGAGCGCGAGCGCTTCCACGAAGCTCTGCGCCAGTTGATCGACCTGCTGGTCTCCGGCCTGATCGAAGGCACTGTCGCCGCCGCTGAAGCCAGTGGCGCGGCGGGCTTCGAGGAGGTGCGCACTCATCCGGTGCGTCTGGCCCGATTCACCGCCGAAGCCGGCGAAACCAGCCGCGCGCTCAAGCGATTCCTGTACACCCGGGTTTACGCCACGGATGCCCTAGGCAGCGACCGGCGGATCTCCATGGCGCGCATCGCCGAATTGTTTCGCTTCTTTCTGGCCAGCCCGGATCGCCTGCCCCAGCCGTATGCCCAGCAGGCGCTCGACACTCCGGCGCACCGCGTGGTGTGCGATTACATCGCCGGCATGACCGACGCGTTCTTCCAGCGCACCTATGATCTGATGCTGTGCCCCGCTGCTAATCCTCCGCTTTCGTGAAGTTGGTGAGTTCCGCCTCCCGTACCCCGTAGAATTTCATGATCTGCCGGCAGATTTCGTGCCCCAGTCGATCGGGCTGCTCGTCCCGGTCGTGCTCGACTTCGACTTTGAAGAATAGATTGGTCCGGATCATCCTCCTTCTATACTAAAGAAATGGAGTGCGCAATTTGCCGGACCCGCCGTCCGCGCCGTTTCTGTCCGGGAGTAGGCGGCGAGATTTGCTCCCTGTGCTGCGGCACCGAGCGCGAGGTCACGGTGGAATGTCCGCTGGATTGCGAATTCCTGCGGGAGGGGCGCCGGCACGAGAAGCCGGCGGCGCGCAATGCTGCCGAATTTCCCAACCGCGATATCCAGGTTCCCGAGAAACTGCTGCGCGCCAACGAGCACCTGCTCGCCTTCCTCTCCCTCACCATCTTCCGCAGTGCCATGCAGGTTTCAGGCGTGGTCGATGGCGACGTCCAGGAGGCGCTGGACGGCCTCATCCGTACTTACCGTACGCTTGAAAGCGGCGTCTACTACGAGAGCCGCCCCAACAACCTGTTGGCTGGTTCGATCTACGCCGCGGTCTGGGATGCGCTGGCCGAATTCCGGAGCGCCGAGCAGGAGGAACTCGGCCTGACGAAGACACGCGATGCCGACGTGCTTGGCGTGCTGGTCTTCCTGCAACACTTTGCCCTGAATTGCGACAACGGACGGCGCCGCGGCCGCGCCTTTCTGGACGCGCTGCGCGAATTTCACCCGCCGGCGCAGGAACCATCGGGATCCTCGCCCTCTTCGGCGATCCTGCGCTGACTCGGGGTCGGCCGCACCAGTTCCACCAGACACGCGCGCTTCTTCCCAGTGCTCACCACTTGCCCGGTATATTTGTGGGTGCCGTTGACGGTCAGCTCGATAGGCCGGTCCACCGGAAAGTCGAAGGTCAACAGGGTGCCTACGCGCAACTCCAGCAGATCGCGTACGGAGAGAGTCGGCCCCTCCATGCGCGCCTCCAGCCGAAGCTTGGCCAGGCGAAGCACGCGCAACACACGGCGCTGTTCCGCCTCGCTGGCATGCGTCTTGCGCACCGACCATTGCTGGTCGAACTTCTGGCGCATCATCTTGATGACGATCGAGGGCATGGCGATGTTCATCATCCCCACCGCCTCCCCTATGCGCACCTCGATGCCGATCGAGACCACCGCTTCATTGGGCGCCAGCAGATGCAGCAACTGCGGCTCCGTCTCCATGCTTTCGATGGTGAAATCCACGTTGGTGACCGCTTTCCAGGCCTCCCGCAGATCCTGTAGAATGATCCGGAACAGCCCGTCCAACAGCCGCTGCTCGATTTCCGTAATGTCGCGCTGGATCGTCGTCGAGCTCTTCCCGGTACCGCCCAGGAGCATCTCGAGGATGGGAAACACCAGGCTGGGGTTGAGCTCCAGCACGCCGTTGCCATCGTACGGGCTGAGGCCGAGAGAAACGATACACGTAGGCGAGGGCAGCCCGTCCAGGAATTCCGCGTACGATAACTGCTCCACGCTCACCAAGTTGACCGTCAGATACGAGCGCAGATAGGCAGAGAGGCTGGAAACCAGATTGCGCACGAACGTGTCGTGCAGCAGGTGGATGGCGCGCACCTGTGATTTCGGGATGCGGTCGGGGCGGCGGAAATCGAACTTTACCGCGGGCGCTTCTTTCTTACGGCCCTGCAGGTTCTGGAATGCCGCGTCGATTTCCTGCTGGGATAGCTGTCTGCTCACAATCCAGGCTCCTGGATATTTATCGGCCGGACACAGAAAAACCTTTAGCCGCCACCTAGCCCGCCCCCACCCAACCGGATTTCTCGCGCCATCTACGTTTTTTCTGCCAACCGATCTAATGAAAAACCGATTCCCGTCCGATGAATAGCTTTGTAAGGAGGCAAATGGATTCCGACGTTTTAGTGGTGGATGATTCCGCGGCGATCCGCAAAATTCTGACGCGCGTGCTCCG
>JANYJN010000195.1 GCA_025358475.1 Candidatus Solibacter sp. | reverse complement strand
CTTTCCATGGTGGAACTGGCCGGCGGCGGCGGCTACCGTTTTCCCTCCGCCTCCCTCACCGGCCCCGGTCTCAATCCCTGGGACCGCTCTCGCTGGTCGGGCGGTTCCTCCAGCGGATCGGCCGCCGCCGTGGCCGCCGGACTGGTGCCCTTCGCCATCGGCTCGGAAACCTCCGGCTCCATCGTCACCCCGGCCTCCTTCTGCGGCGTCACGGCCTTGCGCCCCACCTACGGACTGGTGAGCCGATACGGCGCCATGGCGCTTTCCTGGACGCTGGATAAACTGGGCCCCTTCGCGCGCTCTGCCGAAGATTGCGGCGTCATCCTGCAGACCATCGCCGGCAAAGATTCCAAGGACCCCGGTTCCGCCGGCAAGAGCTTTTACTACACGCCCCAGTACGCGCGCCCCATGAAGGATCTGCGCGTGGGATACGCGCCCGCCGATTTCGCCGAGTGGGCGGAACCCGCCACGCGCCCTGCCTTCGAGGCCGCCATTGGGGTCCTGAAGGCGTCCGGCATGCAATTCGTGGAAACCAAGCTGCCGGACTTCCCCTACGGCGCGGCGCTTTCCACCATTCTCGCCGGCGAAATGGGATCGATCTTCGAGACGCTGATCGCTAGCGGCAAGGTGGATGAACTGGCCGACAAACCGCAGATCGCGGGCCTGAAAGCGAGCTTGGAACTGCCCGCCAAGGACTACCTGAAGGCCATGCGTCTGCGTCGCCTGATACAGGAAGAAGTCGGCAAACTCTTCGGCTCGGTGGACGTCCTGCTGGCCCCCGGCCGCGCCGGCATCGCCTCCAAAATCGATCAGCCGCTCGACCGCGGCCCCGGTGGCGCGCCGCCCAAGGATCCCGGCTTCCGCTCCATCATTCCGATGGGCAATCTCGCCGGACTCCCCGCCCTGGTGCTGCCCTGCGGGTTCGCCGACAGCATGCCCGTCGCCCTCCAGGTGGTAGGCGTCCCGTTCTCCGAGAACACCCTGCTCGCCATCGGCCGAGAATTCCAGGCGCATACCGATTGGCACAAGCGCCGGCCGCCGGCCGCCTGAAAATTCGCCTAGAGGAACAACCCCTCCGATCAATTTCGGAGAGAAGACGATTCCTCCCGGTACACGCCGTCCACGTCGCCCTGGCCTATACTGTTGCTATGACGTTTAGGGTCATTCTCGAACAGGATCCCGAGACCGGTGACTACTCGGCGGTGTGCCCCGAACTCCCCGGCTGCGCGTCGGCCGGCGAGACCGAGGAGGAAGCCCGCGCGAACATCCGAGAAGCCATTGAACTCTATCTGGAGCCCGGAGATCTGCAACTGCCTGAGAACGCGAAACTGGTCGAGGTGACGGTTGGGTGATCGCGGTACGCCGCGGCTCACTTCCGATCAGGTGGCCAGCATCCTGCGGCATCACGGCTTTTTGCTGGTAGGGCAGTCCGGGAGCCATCAGAAATGGCGGAATCCGGCTAGTGCGAAGCAGGTCATTGTGGCCCACCATCGCAGTCGTGTTCTTCCGCTTGGCACGATGAGGGCGATCGTCGAAGGCAGCGGTATTGCGCTTGCCGAATGGTTCAAATGAGCCCGCGAGTGGGCGCATACATCTCGTGCCTGTTCGCTAAGGATTTTACCGATTCCCGGCAAGAGCCCACCGCGCCGGCAATAGTTTGTGAAGCGGTGCTCGAAGCATCTCGCCATCGACGCTACACTATGATTTGCCGCTATGACCAAACCGGCCGGCAAAGCCAATGATGCAAAGCGATGGTTCGTCCGTGGACGCGTGCAGGGGGTCGGCTACCGATACTTCGCGCAGCGCGCGGCCGTGGAGCTTGGGCTGACGGGCTACACCCGCAATCTGGACGACGGGCGCGTCGAGGTCTACGCCGTCGGTCCGGTCGCCAAGCTTTCCGAACTGGCCGGCATGCTGTACCGCGGCCCGCGGTGGGGCGACGTCCGCGGCGTCGAGGAACAGGAGGCGGCAGTCCACGAATATGGATCGTTCCGAATTACCTAACCGCGTCCGTATCGCCGTCCTGCTGTTCCTGCTGGTAACCGGCTACTACTGGAAACTCACACTCACCCGCCAGTTCGAGTGGATGGCAGGCAACGACCTTGCCGAGCAGGTCCTGCCGTGGTTCCACGTACAGGCTCAGGAGTGGCACGCCGGCCGCTTTCCGCTGTGGGACCCGTACCTATGGACCGGCCAGCCGCTCTTCGGCCAGGCGCAGCCGGGCGCCGCCTATCCCTTGAATTGGGTCCTCTTCCTGCTGCCGCTAAGGAACGGCCACATCGCGGGTTGGGCACTGGCCTGGTATTACGTGGCGATTCACCTGATGGCGGCCGCCTTCTGCTATCTCTTCGGCCGCAGCTTGGGGCGGTCGCGCACCGCCTCTCTCGCCGGCGGCCTCATCTTCAGCCTCTGCGGCTACTTCGGCAGCACGCCCTGGCCCCAGATGATGAACGGCGCCGTCTGGATCCCCCTGGTGTTTCTCTTCCAGTTGCGAGCCTCCCGCAGCCCGCGGCCCGCCGCCAACGCCGCCCTCTCCGGCATGTTCGTGGGCGTGGCTTTTCTAAGCGGCCATCATCAGGTCCCCATCTTTACGGCCCTCGCCTGGATGGGGGTTTGGATCTACCTGCTGGCCCGGAATCGACGCCTGCTGGTGCCAGCCGCGGTCGCGCTCCTGTTCGCCGGTTTGAGCGGCGCCATGCAGACCCTGCCCGCCTACGAGTACGGCCATCTCGCCAGGCGCTGGGTGGGCGGGCCGGAAGCCATCACGTGGAACCAGCCCGTCCCGTACTCCGTGCACGCCCACTACGATCTCAAAGCGTTCAGCCTCTTCGGCATCGTCTTCCCCGGCGTGAAGGCCCATTTCGATCCCTTCCTCGGGGTGGTTGCGTTCTCGCTTGCGCTATTCGCCGTCAGCGCTCTGTGGCGCGACGCCTTCGTGCGCCTGTTGGCTGCGCTCGGGGGCGCCGTCATCCTCTACGCCCTGGGGCACAACAGCGTCTTTCAGGGAGCGCTTTACGCCCTCATCCCGGAACTCGACAAGGCGCGCTCGCCTTCCTCCGCGATGGTGCTCTTCCAGTTCGCGGCGGCGGCTCTTGCCGCCTTCGGAATCGACGAACTCGCCACATCCTGGACTGCCCGCGGCACCTGGATCCTGGCCGGATTCGGCGCGTTGACGCTGGCCATCGCCGAGACCCTGATTTTCGCCAACCAGCTGACCTTCCCGGCCGACGACCGCATCATCCTGACCGCCGTCATCGCGCTCGCGGCCGCCGCCCTCTTCGCCGCCTGGCGCCGCCAGAACCTCACGTCCACGCAGGCGCATGTCCTGCTGGTGGTCCTGCTCCTCCTGGAACTCGGCAACATCGGCCAGTACGGGTTCACCGACCGCTCCGACCGCAACCAGATGCAGTGGCTCGACAAAATCTACGCCAACGCCGATATCGCCGACTACCTCCGCAAGCAGCCGGGATTCCAGCGCGCCGAAGTCGCCGCGGACGCATTTAAGGCCAACTGGGGCGCCTTTCACGGCGTCGAGATGCACGGCGGCCAGACCGCCAGCGTCACCACCAACGTGCTGGAATCGGAATTCTTCAGTCTGACCGGCCGCCGCATGTGGGGCGTCGCTTACACCATCGCCACCGCCCCCCAGCCCGACGCGGGCGACGAAGTGTTTGCCGGCGCCAGCGGCATGAAGGTCTACCGCCGCGATGCTTTCCCACGCGCCTGGGCCGTCCACGAGGTGGTTCGCGTGCCGAACAACAGCGAGGGCAACATACTGGTGGGCCAGGACCCGGAATCCTTCCGCCGGAAAGCGCACATGGTGGAGCAGTTCCCGCCCGTCGAAACCTGCGCCGCGCCCGATAACGTCCAACTCATCGAACACGCGCCCGACCGCCTCGCCATCCGCGCCGAGATGGCATGTGACGGCATGGTGGTCCTTTCCGATGCCTTCTACCCCGGTTGGCGCGCGCGCGTCGACCACCGCTCTGTCGAAATTCACCAAGTCAACGGCGCCATGCGCGGCGTCGCCGTGCCGCGTGGCAGCCATACGGTCACCATGCGCTATCGGCCCGTCAGCGTGTACCTCGGCGCGGCGCTGACCCTGTTCGGCATCCTCGGCGCGCTCGCGCTGGCCGTGGTGCGAGCCTGATCGGCTGCTTGCGAAAGTTAGCGTACACCGCTCCCTAACCCGGCGAAGCCGGAACCAAACAGGCCGTGAAATTGACGCGGAGACGCAGAGACGCTGAGAAAAGAATGCGGATTACGACGGAGGGAAGTCAACACCTGAGAACGCGGAGGGAGCGGAGAGACGTGGGCTGGCGCGGCGCGAGTCTTCGCGGAAGTAGGCGCCTATTTCGGAGTGCGGCAGGAGCCCGGCCAACATCGGCGGCGAATGACGGGCGTGAGAATATTCTGCCAGAAAGTTGCGGAATTCAACCATGTAGGTACTTACGCTCGCGGCCCCGAAACGCCTTCTGAGCCGCGCGCGTCAGCAAGCCGTCCTCGAGAAACCCGTACGCCAGTTTCTGCGAGCTGGACTAATCGGCTGCCAGCGACCTTCGTGCCGCGTAAAATCCCAGCGCCGTCAAGACCACTCCGAACGCGGCGGCCATCAGGATTTCCGGCGCCGCTTCCGGCGCCGCC
>JANYJN010000191.1 GCA_025358475.1 Candidatus Solibacter sp. | reverse complement strand
GATCTTCCTGGCGGCGGACGAAAAACTAAAGGGCGAGGTGGGGCGCAAAGTGATTGTAGTGATCACCGACGGGGTGGACGAGGGAAGCCGGTTGACGCGGAACCAGGCCATCGAGGCGGCGCAGAAATCCGACACGGTGATCTACAGCATCGACTATTCGGACCCGCGAGCCTACGGCTCATTCGGTGGCTTCGGCGGCGGAGGTATGGGAGAAAGCGAGCTGCGGAAGATGAGCGATGAGACGGGCGGACGAGTGTACAAGGTAGATCGCCGGCACTCGCTCGAAGAGGTGTTCAAGGAGTTGCAGGACGAGATGCGGAGCCAGTACTCGATCGCGTATACGCCGACCAACGAAGTGAAGGACGGGGGATACCGGCACCTGGAAGTACGGCTGGCGAATAAGGAATTGAAGGCGCAGGCACGCAAGGGGTACTACGCGATCAAGTCGGCAGATAAATAAACCATCAGAGCCGCGACCGTAAGAACGTGGGAAAAATGAAGTTCGCAGGCGAAAGCGCCTGCGCCACCAACGGCAAGTCGTTTGTCTTTAATGGTGGGGCAGTCTTCAGCCTGCCAACGCCCGATTGCGAGCGCATTTTTCACGGTTCCTAAGGGAGCGGGGCACTTCGGGTCAGACTCTTTTCGCTGTTGGCGCCACCCTGCGTTCTTCGAAGTAGCTAACGAGGACTTGGCGGAGCGGCGGCATGGGGGCGAGGCCTGTGCGCTCCATTTTGGCATTGGAGAGGGCGGAGTACTTGGGACGGCGGGCGGGGGTACGGTATTCGCGCTCATTGGTGGCGAGGAGGACGGGGTCGATCCCGGCGGCTTCGAAAATGAGGCGGGCGAACTGGAACCAGGACGTTGGGGCGCCGCCGCCGATGTGGAAGAGGCCGGACAGGTTGCCCTCCACCAGGTCGATGGTGCGGGCGGCGAGCAGCGGGGCGAAGGTAGGGGAGGCGACGTGGCTTTCCACCACGCGGATGGGATTGGGGGAGGCGGCGAGGCGGAGCATCAGCTCGACGAAATTGCCGCGGCCGTTGGCCAGCCCGCCGAGTCCGAAGACGCCGGACGTGCGCACCACCAGGGCGCGGTCGAGGTAGGCCTGGGCGTAGAGTTCGCCGGCGAGTTTGGAGACGGCGTAGGCGCCGAGGGGGTGAGTGGGGTCCTCTTCGACATAGGGATGGTGGGCACTGCCATCAAAGACGTAATCGGTGGAGAAGTGGACCAGTTGGGCGTCGATCTGGCGGCAGGCGAGGGCGAGGTTGCGCACGGCTAGCGCGTTTACCAGAAAGGCGGCTTGCGGCTCCTGCTCCGCGACATCGACCTGATTATAGGCGGCGGCGTTGAAGACGAACTCCGCGTCGTAATTGGCCAAGGCGTTTTGCACGGCAACTGGGTCGCTGATATCCACTTGGGAGCGATCCCAGGCCATGACAGTGAACCGGCGATGCCGGAGTTCGCGGACCAACTCAGTGCCAAGCTGTCCGGCAGCTCCGAAGACTACCGCGCGTCTGCTCATAGAAACACCACGATAGCAAACGAAAGCGGGTTCGAGGCGGAAAACCAGGCGACCAGCCCGTACCTTGGACCCCGGGAACATTATGATGCATCATTGTATGCAGGAGAGGGCGATGCGATGCGGAGACTATTTCACCGCGACCTCATGAGGGGCCACATGGCCCAGCGTGCGGCGATCATCCTACTGATGGGGCTGCTGCTAGTGCTCGTGGCGGCATTCTTTCACGGGGTCTTCCTGCTGCGGGCCTGAGGACGTATCCGAGAAAGCGCCGAGTGCTTTGGCGAGAGCCCCGAGTCCGCAAAGGGCCTGCTCGAGTTCTACGCCGACATAAAAGCAGCCTTGGTCCTGGCGGCAGTAGATGACCTCGCCCAGGATGAGGGAGTCATCGACCTCGAATTTGAGGGCGGTGCCGATGGCGACCGGACCCTGGAGTTCCAGCCCAATACCGCGTTCGGAGACGTTCTTGATGCGCGCGGGGAGCCGGATATCGGGTTCACCAAAGAGGGTGATCCAAATAGACTGATCGGCCTCGAAGCGCGGTTTGCGCCGTTGGTTCATAAACCACATATCGGCCGATCGGGAGGGAATGTTTAGGGTAGCGTCGCTGGGGGTGCCGCTTCGTGCCGCCTCTCACGCCTTACCGAGCCACCAGCGCCGCACCCCGCCGCATCAGGTGTGGGGCGTGCCTGGCGACGTCGGCGAAAAAAGCGCCCGGGTCGTCCGGCGCCAGGAGAATTTCGGAATCGCGCCCCATGCGCACGGCGACGCGCGTGCCCAGCACCGGTCCCAGGGAACTCTCGCCGACGAAGGTGATGGCGGTGTACGGGATGGCCCAACGGGTGATTCCGGCGCGCACGCGCAAGGCTTCCGGCGCCGTGACATATTTCTGGGGGAGAGCGATCAGCAACAGGACCAGCAGCACCGGGCCGCCGATCCAACGATTGCCGCCCGCCGCCACGACTCCCACCACATATAGGATGGCGGCGAACAGCCACACTTCGACCTTTGATCTGTGCGTCATATGTTTGAAAGGGGAGGGCGGGGGAGAACCCCGCCCGCTGTTACTAAGTGATATTGCCCAGTATTACGCGTTGCGTTTGGACTTAAGCTCGGTCAACAGGCGATCGATTTCTTCCTGCTTCTCCATCGCCGCGAACTTCGCGTTCACGTCATCGCTCACCAGTTCCGAGTGAGCCTGCGCGGTGGCTTCGTGATGACGCACCTTGCTCTTCATGCGGTCGAATGCCGCCGCATTGGAGCTGTCGCCCATGGCGCTACTGGCGTCGGTGGCCTTGCCGAGGGCGCGGGCGCGGCGGTGCCGGGCGATCAGCATGTCGCTTTTCGATTCGGCCTCCGCCATTTTCTGCTGTAAGCGGAGGAGCGCCGACTTCAGGTTGTCCACCTGCGCCTTCTGATCCTCCACCTGCTGCCGGAAACTGGCGGCGGTGGTCTTGTAGCTCATGCTGCGCTCCACGGCGGCGCGCGCCAGGGCCTCGTCTTTCTTATCGACGGCGAGCCCCGCGCGGTTCATCCACTGCCGCTCGCTCTCCTCCGCCTCCCGCAGTTTCCCCTCCAGGACGTGTTGGTCGGCGATCGATATCGCCACTTGGGTCTTGACCTGTAGCAACTGATTCTGCATATCGAGAATCACCTGCTTGATCATTTTTTCCGGGTCTTCCGCCTGATCCACAAGATCGTTCAGATTAGCCCGCACCAGTGTTGCTACCCGTTCCAAAAGTGCCATTGTCTTGCTCCTTATTGCTTACTGCGTCCCGCCTGAGTTCTTCGTCTCTTCCACCGCCTTGGGAGATTTGTCGGCGATCATCCGAACCTTCGCAAACATTTCGCTGAACGGCATGCCGGAGAGGGTTTCGAACAGGGCGGGGACTTGTGCTGCCATCGCCGTGATGTCGCCCGTGATCTTGTTGAGACCCGCGGTTGGGCCGTTGCCCGTGGACACGATGGTAATCTTGTCCACGTTGGCCAGCGGTGCCGCCAGGGCTCGGACGATCTCCGGCAGACCGGTGATCAACTTGTCCAGGATGGCCGCCTGGTTGAACTCCTGGTAGGCCGCGGCCTTTACGTTCATCGCCTTGGCTTCGGCTTCGCCCTTCTTGAAGATGATTTCAGCTTCCGCTTCGCCCTGCGCGCGGATGCTGGCGGCGCGGCCTTCCGCCTCCATGATCATGCGGTTCTTCTCGGCTCCGGCCAGGGTCTCAATGCGCTGGCGCTCGAACTCGGCCTGCCGCAGCACGGTGGCGGTGAGCTCGTATTCGCGGCGCTTGATTTCCGCCTGCTGCACCAAGGCCTCGTGCTCTTTCTCCACCTGGTGAATAGTGACTTCCTCGGCGCGCACCCTCTGCTGCATGATGTTGGTCTGGATCTCGTAGGACTTGTCGGCCTGCGCCTGTTGCCTCTTGACATTCTCCAGGTACTCCGCCTTCTTGACTTCGAGATCGCGCTGCGCTTCGGCCTGCTTGGCCTGGGACAGGGTCTCCGCCAGGACGCGCGCCTGGTCGGCGTTGGTTTTGGCGATGGCGGATTCGCGCGAGGCTTCGGCGCGCTTGATGTTGGTATCGCGCTCCGCTTCGGCGGTGGCCACGTCGGCGTCGCGCTTGATGCGCGCCACATCCGGCCGGCCCATATTGGTGATGTACTCGTTCTTGTCGCGGACTTCCTTGATGGTGAACGAGATCACTTCCAGGCCCATCTTGTTCATGTCGTCGGCGCAGGTGCCGCGCATGCGCTCGCCCACCATCTCCGGCTGTTTGACAATCTCTTCCACCGTCAACTGCCCGATGATGCCCCGTAAATGGCCTTCCATCACGAGGCGGATCAGCCCTTCGCGCTCCTCCGGCGATTTGGTGAGGAACTGCTCGGCGGCCGTAAGAATGCTCTCCGGATCGCTCTTCACCTTGATCTGCGCCACGGCTTCCACCGTCACCGCCACGCCCTGCCGCGTGTACAGGTCCTGCTTCGGCGCCACGTCGAAGCTCATTAGTTCCAGCGATAGGCCGCGGGCACTCTCCACCATGGGAAAGATCACCGTACCGCGGCCCTTGACCACGCGCGTGCCGCGGAACCCGTAGACGATGATCGCCTCGTGCGGCCCCGCCTTGCGGAACAGCTTGGCGAACATCATCATCAGAAACATCAGCGCCAGAACCATCAGCGCCGCAATCACCAACACCTGATTTTGCATAACCTCCAGATCTCCTCTTAGGCCCGTTGCGCCGCGTCACCCGCGAATTCTTCCCACGGGCTGACGTAAGCGATTCCCTTTTCGTAGCGGGTGACTACCACCTCGGCGCCCTTGCCGATGGCGGCGCCCGATTCGGCACGCGCGCCGGAAACGCGGCGCGTGCCACCCTGTGTATAAATCAGCTCTCCAATTCCGCCGGCGCGGATCGGCATGCTCAGTTTGCCCAGCACGCCGACCATATCGTAATCGGCCGGGTCCAACGCTTCCTCGTGCGCCATCAGGACCTTGGCGAGGAACCAGAACACCACGCTGGCGCCTCCCAAACCGCTCAGCGTGGCCACCCCCAGCGCCACCACGAACCAGACGCCGTAGTAGTGATCCAGCAAATAGCCCGTGCCGCCGAACCAGGCGAGAAACGCCGCCAGGGTCCCCAGATTGAACCACGACGCGCCGTCGTGCCCGCTGGCCCCGCCGTGCCCGTGCCCCACGTGAATGCCGTGATCGAAATGCAGGTGGGGTATATGCAGGTGTACGCTGCCGCTCAGCAGTGACAAGGCGCTCATGCCGAACCCCACCAGCAAACAGACGAGATAAAAAGCCGACCAGGTCATGAACGCCTCCTCGGTTTAGGCGCGGGCGTGGAGGGCGGCGCCTTCAACACTTCCATCAAGCGTTCCGCCAGCCCGGGATTTTCCAAAATCGTCCCCAACAGTATCAGACACATTCGCGAGTCCTCATGTTTGGCGGCGGCCAACAGCGCGTGATGCAGATCCGCATCGCGGCTGAAGCGCTCCGCGCCAGAGATCAGCCACAAATCCATCTTGTTTTCCACCACGCCCAGATCGCTCACCAACTCCTTCGAATAACCTTCGGGGTCGTCCACCAGGTACCCGGGATGCACCTTGAAGAAGCGCGCCAACAGCATGCGCGTTGCGTTGGTCAGGTGCGGCCGGGTGCCGCTCTCAATCTGCGAGAGGTAGCTCTGGCTGATGGATTTTCCAAGCTCCTTCTCCACCATGCGCGCCAGTTCCACCTGCGACAATTCGCGGTCCAGGCCGCGGAGGGTGCCCTCCACTTCCCGGAGGTATCGAAGTTTTTCACCGAGTGTCATATCGCAATCTGTGATTACT
>JANYJN010000188.1 GCA_025358475.1 Candidatus Solibacter sp. | reverse complement strand
GCAGGCCAAAAAAGTAATGGCCCCGAGTTGGGTACTCGGGGCCTGCACTCAGAGGGTGGCGGTGGGAGGGGACTCACCGCCAGGATGCTGTCTGTATTGTCTTGATATTAACAATTCGAGATCTGTTTGTCCAGTGTTTTCAAGAAATATTTTCGGAATTGTTTTTAGGGGGGGCGGGGACGCCCTGTTGGATCGGAAAAACCTGAAAAGAAGGAGTTTTTGATCTGGAGAGGGGCAGCGGCAAAAGAAAAGGCCCCGAGCTGGGTACTCGGGGCCTGCACTCAGAGGGAGGCGGTGGGAGGGGACTCACCGCCTGGGATGCTGTCTGTTGATGTAAGACTAGCAGTTTCGGATAAAGTTGTCCAGTATTATTTTTAGATTATTTTGAGGGCCCTAGGTTCCGGAGGTGGGTGGGGGTCGAAGTCCAAAAAGAAACGGCCCCGAGCTGGGTAACTCGGGGCCTGCACTCAGAAGGAGACGGTGGGAGGGGACTCACCGCCTCTGGATGCTGTCTGTTAAATCGATATTAGCAATTTAGGAGCCGGTTGTCTAGAATTATTTTGAACTATTTTTGGGATGCGCCGCAGGCCGCGAAAAGGCCCCCGAACCGGCCTGACGCCATGCAATACGCCATCCAGCGTGATGGAATAGTCCGAACGGGCGGGGGAAACCGCCGGGAAAGTACTGGATAGTAGCACCCTTAATGTACTCGTAAGATATTGAAAATAAAACACTAAAGGATCCGGCCGGGAGCTGTTTTAAGAGGGGGTGATAGCGGCATCCAAATAACCAAAGACATCTTGAGCCTTCGGCTTGCACGTTGTAATTTGGCGATTAGAAGGCGGTGTCTGGTGATCGAGAGCTACGAAGACAGAACGTTCAACGGCGGAGCGGGCCGGGAACGGCGCACCAAACGCCGCTTCCAGATTGACCAGGATGTCCGTTATAAGATGCTCTATGGTCAGCGCATCGCCGAAACCGGTGCGGGCAAGACCATGAACGTCTCTAGCGGCGGCGTGTGGTTCAGCACGGATAACATGCTGACCAGAGGCATGCCCGTGGAGCTTTCCATGAACTGGCCGGTACTGCTGAACGAATCGTGTCCGATGAAGTTGATGATCTACGGATGCGTGGTGCGCAGCAACGAAAGGGGTGCGGCGGTGGCGATTGAGCGCTACGAGTTCCGCACTCAGGGTTCGCGCAACCTCCAGAGTACGGTCGCCGCCTCGCGGGAAATGCGCCTGGCATAGCACCACCTAACAAAAATGGCCGCGCCCGGTCCCACGACCGTGGCGCGGCCATTTTTGTTGGTAAGGCGGAGAAACCGGCTAACGCGCGCGGCTCGGATTGGGAGCGCGGTCAGAGCGCGCGGAGCACGCGGGCGGGCAGCGTGATGATTGCCCAGACCAGTTCCAGGGCGCCTTCCACGGCAATCCCCAGCAGCCGGAAGGGCAGCAGGAGCAGCCAAACCAGCGGGTAGAGTACCAGGGCCGCCAGGGCCAGCGGCCAGCACAGCACCAGCAGAACACACCACAATAGGAATTTCATTCCCTGTCTCCTCGTAAAAGGACCGCTTCCTGACGGTCGCGGTTCAGTAATATAGTACGCAAAAGGGCAGACAAATGTTCGAGTCTGCTACCATAAAAATCTTACCTAATGCTGCGATTTGAGACGGCTGGAGAGTCCCACGGCGAATGCCTGGTGGCTACGATCAACGGGCTCCCCGCCGGAATACCGATATCACTGGACACCGTCAACCGGGAACTGTGGCGCCGCCAGCAGGGCTACGGGCGCGGGGGCCGGATGAAGATCGAGACCGACCGGGCCGAGATCGTGGCCGGGGTGCGCCATTCCCGGACCATCGGTTCGCCGGTGGCGATCATCATCCGCAACAAAGACTGGCAGAACTGGACGGAAGCCCTGCCGGTGGAAGATATGGATGGCGGCGAGGAGAAGCGCAAGCCGGTCACGCGTCCGCGGCCGGGGCACGCCGATCTGGCGGGGGCCATCAAGTACGACTTTCACGATGCGCGCTACATTCTGGAGCGGGCCAGCGCCCGGGAGACTGCCGCGCGGGTGGCGGTTGGCGCCATCGCCAAGGCATTGCTGGGGGAATTCGGCATCCAGGTATTGAGCCACGCCATTGCGGTGGGGCCGGTCCGGCTGGAGCGCGCCGCCAGTTGGGACGAATTGGTGGAACTGAGCCGGCGCGACGAGATCCTGCTGGGCTGTGTGGATGGGGCCACGGAGCTGCGCATGAAAGAAGTGGTGGACCTGGCATACCGCACCGGAGATACGGTGGGCGGCGTGTTTGAAGTGGTGGCGCGCGGCGTGCCGGTGGGCCTCGGTTCGCACGTGACTTGGGATTCCCGGCTGGACGGCCGGTTGGCCCAGGCCATCGTCTCCATGCAGGCGGTGAAGGGCGTCGAAGTCGGGTTCGCAGCAGCGGGCGCGGCCAGCATGGGATCCCAGGTGCAGGACACGATCCATTACGACCGCGAGGGGCGGCGCTTTACGCGCGGCGCCAATCGCGCCGGGGGACTGGAGGGGGGGATGACCAACGGGCAGGATCTGTTGGTGCGCGGCATGCTGAAGCCCATTTCGACGCTGCGGCGGCCCTTGCAATCGGTGGACCTGGTGACGCGGGAAGCGTCGCCGGCGGCCTACGAGCGGAGCGATGTTTGCGTGGTGCCGGCGGCGGGGGTGATTGGCGAAGCCATGGTGGCGATTGTGCTGGCGCAGGCGTTTCTGGAGAAGTTCGGCGGCGATTCGCTAAGGGAGACGCGCCGCAATTTCGATGGATATCGGGAACAGGTGAGAAACTACTGAGGGCCCCTGCCGGAGAGAAATATGGTTTATCCGATTGTAAAACTTGGCGACCCCGTTCTGGAGAGCGAGGCCGAGGAAGTGACGGAATTCGACACGCCGGATCTGCACAAATTCCTGGCCGACATGTTCGAATCGATGTATGCCCACAAAGGGGTAGGGCTGGCGGCGCCGCAGATCGGCGTTTCGCGCAAGATCGCCGTGATTGACGTCTCCAATGGGGAGAAGCCCGAAGATAAGCTGGTGCTGATTAACCCTACCATCGTGAAGATCGATGGCAAGCAGGTAGGTGAAGAAGGTTGTCTGAGCATCCCCGGATTCCGGGAGCAGGTGCGGCGGGGCCGCAACGTCACCGTACGGGCGCGGAACGTGCGGGGCGAGGTGTTCGAGCGGACGGGGGAAGATTTGCTGGCGCGCGCGCTTCTGCACGAAACCGATCACCTCTACGGGAAGCTGTACATCACCCACATCAGCGCGCTCAAGCGCGACCTGATGAAGCGCAAGATCAAGAAGTTACAGCGCGCCGGGGACTGGAGCTAGTATGAGTCGCCCCATAATTGAACACATTCTCGCCGTCAGGCCTGCTCGCGCCGGGCACGATGCGGACATCGTCGTTGTTCCGGCAGCGGGACGGGGGCGTCCCGCGCGGACCAGGGGGTCCGCCCCACCAATGCCCCGGCGTTCCCATTTCTGGGGCAAAATCAGTGGCACTGGGCAGCATTGCCTGCCCCACGCAGGAGACTAGGCGCCTATGCGGCTGGTATTCCTGGGCACTCCCGCCTTCGCCGTACCCACGCTGGACGCCATCGTCCAGGCAGGCCACGAGGTGGCGGCGGTGCTCACGCAACCCGACCGGCCGAGCGGCCGCGGGCAGAACGCGGCGGCATCTCCGGTGAAGCAGGCGGCGCTCCGGCTCGGCCTGACGGTTTACCAGCCGGAACGCGTGCGCCGTCCTGAAGCGGTGGAGTATCTGCGCGGCATCGCGTGCGACGCCATGGTGGTGGTGGGTTACGGGCAGATTATTCCGCAGGTTGCGATCGATCTGGCGCCGCTCGGCATCATTAATGTACATGCTTCGCTGTTACCGAAGTATCGCGGCGCCGGACCCATTCAATGGGCGATTATGCGCGGGGAGACGCGCACGGGCGTGACCACGATGCGGATCGATGCGGGGCTGGACACCGGGGATATGCTGCTCAAAGCGGAGACCGGGATCGGTCCCGAGGAAAACGCCGTGGAACTGGGGGCGCGCCTGGCGGCGATGGGCGCGGACCTGCTGGTGGAGACGCTGGAGGGACTGCGGGCGGGCAGGATTGTCGCCGAAAAACAGGATGACGCGCAAGCCACGCTGGCGCCGCTGCTGAAAAAGGAAGACGGCGCGATCGATTGGAGCGAGCCGGCGCAGACCATACACAATCGTGTGCGCGGCCTGCAGCCTTGGCCGGGTGCGCAGACCGGGTTTCGGGGCGTGCCGCTGCATCTGTGGAAGACGCGGGTGGTACCTGTACCCAATGTGGGCAAGAGCGCGGACGAGGGCGTCCGCCCCGCCACGGAGAAATCGCCCGGGCAGTTTGCCGGTTTGAAGCCGCCGGTGGTGGTCTGCGGGGAGGGAAGCCTGGAACTTCTCGAAGTGCAGTTGGAAGGCCGCAAGCGGATTTCCGCCGCGGATTTCGCCAATGGGCAGCGCTTGACCGACAATGATATTTTAGGAGAACCACGGATTTGAAGCTTCCGCTGGGATACGCATACGCCGCCACTTATGCCGGTATACGGCAAGTGGAAAAGGACGATTTGGCGCTGATTGTCAGCGGATTGCCGGCCAATGCGGCCGCTGTTTTTACGCAGAATCGGGTGCAGGCGGCGCCGGTGCGGCTGGGGCGGAGTCATCTGAAGGCATCCAAGGGTCTGTGCGGCGCGGTGGTGATTAACGCGGGCAACGCCAATTGCGCCACCCGGACCGGGGACGCGGTGGCGCTGGCCACGTGCAGGGCGGCGGCCAAGTTGCTGCGTCTGCCGGTGACTCAGGTGGTGCCTTCCTCCACGGGCGTGATTGGCGTGGAACTGGACCCGCGCAAGATTACCGACGCGTTGCCGCGACTGGTGAGCGGGCTCAGCGCCCCAGGTTTCGACGCCGTGTCGCGCGCCATCATGACGACGGATCTGGTGCCGAAGACGGCCTTCGCCGAAGCCAGGCTGCGGCACGGCGCGGTGCGCGTGGCGGGCATGACGAAGGGCAGCGGCATGATCCAACCGATGATGGCGACCACGCTGGGTTTCGTGATGACCGACGCCGCGATTCCGGCGGCCCAGTTGCGCGCCATGCTGAAGCGCGGCGTGGAGCGCAGCTACAACCGCATCTCGGTGGACGGAGACACTTCCACCAACGATACGCTGCTCTTGCTGGCCAACGGCGCGTCGGGAGTGCGGCCGGCCGCCAAGGAACTGGCCATGGTGGAGGCGGCAATCACGGATGTCATGGAGTCGCTGGCGCAACAGATTGCGCGTGATGGCGAAGGCGCCAGGAAATTCGTCACCATCGTGGTCACCGGGGCGGTCGACGGTGACGGCGCGGCGCGGATTGCGCGCAGCATCGCCAATTCGCCGCTGGTGAAGACGGCGATCGCGGGTTCGGACCCGAACTGGGGGCGCATTCTTTCGGCGGCCGGCAATGCGGGCGTCGCCTTCGATCCGGCGAAAATCGATATCCACATGCAGGGCGTGGCGGTGTGCCGGGGCGGCCTCGCGGCCCCTTTCTCCGAGCCGGAACTGAAGACCAAGCTGGACGCCGCGGATTGCGAAATTCGGTTGGCCCTTCAAGGGAAGGGAAAAGGCGAAGCGCGGTTCTGGACCTGCGACCTGACGGAAGGGTACGTCCGGATCAACGCCAGCTACCGGACCTGACATGATGCGACGCGTGCTG
>JANYJN010000152.1 GCA_025358475.1 Candidatus Solibacter sp. | reverse complement strand
GAAGGCATGCACACGGCGCCGCCCTTCGGCGGTGAAGGAGATGTCATATGGCGAATAATCCATTTGCGCCTGCACTCCTGGACCGGTTTCGAATCGCTGTACCGGCAGTTTCGGCGCGTGCGGCCGGAGCACACGCAGCCGCTCCCGCACGATCGTGTAGCGACCTTGGAAACCCAGCCGGCACAACTCCTCGTGCAGGCGCACCGCCGTGATGTTCGGATAGCGCTCCAGCAGTTGGGCAATGTGATCGGCGAATGGGTCCAGCACGCTTGGCCGTCGCGGGCGCTCTACCTCCACCGCTTCTGCTCTGTGTTTTTCGTGCCCCGCCAGCACGCCGGCGACGCTCTTGCGGGCGATTCCCAGCAGTTTGGAAATGCGGCGTTGCGATGCACCGCCGTAGTGCAGGCGGACGATCTCGTTGCGCGTCGATTCCTTCATGTGCGCTCCAACTCGCCGACGAAGTCCTGGCTCAGCGCGGCCACCGATCCGGCGTCCCGTCCGAGCCTTTGGAAACGGGGTAACAGGATTACGCGATCCTCCGGCCTCAGCCCCGTGCGCCCATGGTGTGCCAGCCACACTTCCATGCGCCCCAGCACATCCAGCAGCATCCCGACTCGCTTCCAGACCTGGTTTCCGGCTTCGCTCAGCCGCGGGTCGCGTACCGCGGGGAGCACTCCCTTGGCCTGCACGAGAGCTTCGCGAGGATGCGCCAGGAGATACTCTTGCTGGCGACGTTCGGAACACCGCAGCCACAAGTCCACCACGCCGCTCAACTCCGCGCTCGACAGCGCCTCGCGCCGGATCGCTTCCAGCACTTCGGTCTGGTTGCCCTGCGGCAACCGCACGATCTGTCGCGCCGCGGTGGGCGTCAACAGGCCCACACGCAGTTCGTCTTTCGCCTTCGGTCCCAACCGTTCGATCAGCGCCAGCCTCCGGCACACCCAACTCTTGTGGCGTCCCAACAGCTCTGCCACCTCCACCTGGCTCATTCCGTCTTCCCGCACCAGTGCCTGGATAATCCAGGCTTCTTCCAGTTCCCGCGTGCGGCCCCCGGCACGATTCAGCCCGTAGATGGCGGCTTTCGCCTGACGCTCATCGGCCTCCATGAGCCGGGCCGACAGGCGCGGGATCTGCGCCAGACCGCGTACGGCGCTCAAACGTTTGAAACCGTCGATCAGTTCGTAACGGTCCTGGCGCCGGCACACGACCACCGGCGACAACTGCCCATAGCGCTCCAGCGACCGCGCCATGGCACGTTCCGCTTCCGGCACGTGTAAGCGATAGCGTCCGTAGTGTTCGCCGATCTCCTCCCACTTCAGATCGAGCAGATGGTTGTCAGCCCAGCGCAGCACTCTCGCGTCCCCTTCCTTGCGGGACAGGTTGAATGTAAGCCAGTGGCCGGCGCCGATCAATACTTCACGGTTAACTGGCGGCGCCATTCCCACCGCCTGGACATCACACCGCGCGCGGATTCCGCTCAACCGGCGCGTATCCGTTGCCAGTGCCGCTCACGCTCCCAGACGCGCTCCATCGCACGCCGGCACGCGTGCGAGCAGAAGTGTTGCGACGGCGAGCGCCGCTGCCGTACGAACCCCACGTAGCAGCCAGGCCGGTCACAACAGGCGTCGAAAAAACTTCTTAGTGATTACCCTCGCGGCGTCTGGAACGGCTTCGTCTGCTGGTGATTTTCGGTTTCTGACGCGCTCCCGGTAGCGCCGGTTTTGCCCGTTCCGTTGCTGTTTGCCGGTCGCAGTGTCCCGGTATCTCTCCTGGGCTTTCCACCGCGACCAGACCCGCGCCGCCTTCCGGCAAGGCTCGCTGCAATAGCGCTGCCGCGCATGTCGCGGCCGAAAGTGCTGCTCACATCCTTTGAGCAGACACCGCCGGCATCGTGGCCAGCACGCCGCCCGTTTGCGCCGGCCGCCCTCTTGATTTTCGGAATGGCTTGTAGCACTCTCGGGAGGGCCCAAGGGAGGTCATTGCTCCCAGAAGCTCTGCCCCGGAGGGGATTGCACTCCTCTCCGGGGCGCAGCCGATCTTCAG
>JANYJN010000147.1 GCA_025358475.1 Candidatus Solibacter sp. | reverse complement strand
GCCACCGTCACCCTGAAGAATGCCGCCCTGGCCGATTTGGGCGCACTGTTGCATACCAAGGATCTGCCGGTCACCGGCACGCTCAACGTATCGGCCCAGGTGAACGGGACCATCGCGGCGCCGCGCGCGCAGGCCGATTTGGAACTGCTCAAGGGTACGTTGCGCGACCAGCCCTTCGACCGCTTTGCGGCGCACGCCGCCTACGCCGCCAACACTCTGACGGTGACCAACGGCCAACTCACGGCCGGGACGAAACAGATCCTCTTGAGCGGAACCTTTCAACATCCGGCGGACCATTTCGATACCGGCCGTCTGCGCTTCGACGTGCGCAGCAACGTGATGGCTCAGGAAGAGATCCAGGCCATCGCGGAACTCCATCCTGGAATCAAAGGCACGCTCCAGGTGACGGCCAGCGGACAGGTGGAACTGCACCCCACTGCTAAACTCGCCTACCGCCTCGACGAACTGCACGCCGATATCGCCGCCAAAGACGTGCAGCTTGCAGGCCAGCCGCTGGGCGACGCGCATCTCACCGCCAATTCGCAGGGCTTGGCGCTGCGCGCGCATCTGGATTCCACGGTGGCGGGCTCGGTGGTGACGGGCGATGGCGAGTGGCGCCTGGATGGCGAGTATCCCGGCGCGGCCACACTGAGTTTTTCACGGGTGAATCTGGCTCAATTGAAGCCTTGGCTGGCGGCAACGCCCGGCGAGAATGCGGCGCAATTCGCCGGTTTCGTGGAAGGCGTGCTGCGCGTCGAGGGGCCGGCGCTGAACTGGCGGGCGATGAAGGCCGAACTGCGCATTCCGCAGTTCCAACTCGGTCCCGCGCCCGGCGTGGATGTCGCCCCGGAGGGGCTCACGCTGAAGAATTCCGGGCCGATTGTGGCGCGCTTCGCCAATTCCACGGTCACCGTGGAGAGCGCGCACCTGGTTGGGCGCGGCACCGATCTCAACCTGTCGGGGCGCGTAATGACGGAGCAGAAGAACCCGCTCGACCTGCGCGTGGATGGCCGGGTGGATCTCGGCTTCCTACAGGATTTCAGCCAGGACTTCGTCTCCTCCGGCGCGGTGATCACCAACGTCACCGTGCGCGGCTCGTTGAGCGACCCGCAGATCAACGGCCGCATGAAGTTCGAGAAGGCGGCGTTCAACATCGTGGATGTGCCCAACGGGATTTCGGAGGCGAGCGGCACGGTGATCTTCACCAAGGACCGCGCCACCATCCAGAGCCTGACCGGCGAGACCGGCGGCGGCAAGATCGAGCTCTCGGGCTTCGCCAGCTTCGGTAGCGGGCAGATGGTTTTCCGCGTGTACGCCAACGCCCGCGGGGTGCGCGTGCGCTATCCCGAGGGCGTCAGCACGGTGGCCAATGCCAGTCTGAATCTGACCGGGACCACAGAGAGCAGCATGCTGTCCGGCACGCTGACTATTCTTCGGACCGGCATCAATCTGCAATCCGACTTCAGTTCGCTCCTGGCCAAGTCCGCCGAGCCCGTGCAGACGCCTTCGGCGCGCAAGGGCCTGCTGGGCGGGATGAGTTTCGACGTGCAAATCGAGACCGCGCCCGACATCCAACTGGAAAGCTCGCTGACGGAAAACCTGCAAGCCGAGGCGAACCTGCGGCTGCGCGGCACGGCGAGCAATCCGGCCGTACTGGGGCGCGTCAACATCACGCAGGGCAAGCTGACGTTTTTCGGCACGAAGTACACGCTCAGCCAGGGCAGCATCGCGTTTTATAACCCGGTCAAGGTGGAGCCGATTCTGAATATCGACCTGGAAACGAAGGCGCGCGGCATCGATATCACGCTGACGGTTTCCGGACCGCTGACCAAATTAACCTTGACGCCGCGCAGCGACCCGCCGCTGCAATTCAGCGAGATTGTGGCGCTGCTGGCTACCGGGCGGACGCCCACTTCGGACCCCTCGCTGCTCTCGCAGCAGAGTTCGGAGCCGCAATCCTGGCAGCAGATGGGGGCTTCGGCGCTGCTCGGTTCGGCGATCGCCAATCCGGTGGCGGGACGCTTGCAGCGGTTCTTCGGGGTGAGCAAGCTGCGCATCGATCCGACGCTCTCCGGCGTGGAAAACAACCCGCAAGCGCGTCTGACGCTAGAGCAGCAAGTGACGCCGGCAATCACCTTCACCTACATTACCAACGTGACCAGCAGTAATCCGCAGGTGGTGCGGGTGGAGTGGGCGTTCTCCAAGCAGTGGTCGGCGGTCGCGCTGCGCGAAGAGAACGGCCTGTTCGGGCTGGACTTTTTCTATAAACGGCGATTCAAATAGGCGGCGGGTGATCGCTGCCACACCGGGCCGCCATGCACCAGTCGGAGCCGCGACGGGAAAGAGCGATTGTGTTCCAGCGCGGCAGTTTGCCGCATCCGTCAGACGAAACCCTAATAGAATGGTAGTACGTCTGGAGAACTATGCCTGTCGATCGTGTCTCACGAACATTGATGATTCTGGTGGCCGCCTCGGTCACCGTAATGCCCAGCTTCGGCCAATACGCGCGCAACCGCTACGCGTTAATTCTACAGGACGAACCCGTCGCTTCCCGCTTTACCACTCGCGCGCGGATGCATACCGCCGCGGCCGATAACTACCGTGGCCAACTGGCGCTGCGCCGGAGTGCGGTCCACCGGGAACTGGAGCGCCGCGGCGTGCCTATCATCAGTTCCGTTTCCGAAGTCCTGAACGCAGTGTTCGTTTCCGCCCCGGCGGAGCGCATCGCCGAACTGGCCGCCATCCCAGGCGTACTCGGCGTGCGTCCCATGCGGCAGATGCATCTCACGCTTAACAAGGCCACCCAACTGATGAACGCCCCCGCCGCGTGGAACCTGCTGGGCGGGCAGAGCAACGCCGGCGCAGGCATCAAGATCGGCATCCTCGATACCGGCATCGACCAGAACCACCCGGCTTTTCAGGATTCCTCGCTGGCTTTCCCCGCCGGATTTCCCAAGTGTACCTATGGGCACCCCGAAGATTGCAGCTATACCAACACCAAGGTGATTGTGGCGCGCAGCTATGTGCGGCAGATGGCGGGATTCAGTTCCCCGAATCCTAAGACCCTCCCCGACGATACCTCCGTCCCGCCGGACCCAGCCGATTCCATTCCCGACGACTACTCGCCGCGCGACCGCATCGGCCACGGCACGGCGGTGGCTTCCGTTGCCGCGGGCAACATCAACACCGGCAGCGTCACCTTCTCCGGCATGGCGCCCAAAGCCTGGGTGGGTAATTACAAGATCTGGGGATCGCCCTACGTCAACGAAAATCCGTCCGAGGATGTCTGGATCCTCGCCCTCAACGACGCCGTGACCGACGGCATGGACGTGATCAACATGTCCAGCGGCGGCGCGGCGCTCACCGGCCCGCTGGATACCGGCGCGGCTTGCGGCGCCCCGGCCGGCACTCCCTGCGACCCGCTGGCCGTGGCTTTCGAAAATGCGGCCAAGACCGTCGTGATGGTGGTGGCTGCCGGCAACGCGGGCG
>JANYJN010000133.1 GCA_025358475.1 Candidatus Solibacter sp. | reverse complement strand
CACAATACCATGCCCGCCGTACAGGAAATTGCGCTACCGGCGGCGGCGGCGATGGGCGTCGCCATCGAGGGTTCGGCCGCGGCCTGGCCTACGGCACATGAGGAAGCAGTCCTGCCCGGCTTTGACGGATTCAATCAGCCGGGGCGCTATATCGACGTTTTCAATCGCGGAAAGGCGCCCTTTAAGTTCACCGCTACCGCCAGCGCGCCGTGGATCGTGTTGAGCGCCGCCAAGGGCACGGTGGAAAAGGAGCATCGCCTTTGGGTGAGCGTGGATTGGAGCAAGGCTCCGCACGGCACCACCAGCGGCTCGGTGACCATCGCCGGCGCCGGTCACACGGTCACCATCAAGCTGCACGCGGCCAACCCACAGACGCCGGCGAAGAGTGCGCTGAAGGGCTTGGTGCAAGCCGATGGCTACGTGAGCGTCGAAGCCGAACATTTCACCAGGAAGGTGGGCGCCGGCCCGGTCGGCTGGGACAAGATCGACGATTATGGGCGGACGCTCTCGGCGATGACGGTATTCCCGGTGACGGCCGCCAGCGTGACTCCACCGCAATCGCCGCGCCTGGAATACGAGATGTATTTGTTCGAACCCGAGAGGGTGGAGGTGGAGGCAATTCTCTCGCCGACTTTGAACTTTGTTCCTGGCCGCGGCCTGCGCTACGCCATTTCTTTCGACGACCAGTCGCCGCTGGTGATCGACGCGCTGGCACAGAATTCGCTGAGCGACTGGGAGACCACGGTGAAGGACAGCGTGCGGAAAGTGAAGTCCAGCCATACGCTGAGCGGGTCCGGCTACCACACGCTTAAGTTTTGGATGGTGGACGCCGCGCTGGTGCTGGAGAAATTGGTGGTCAATTTGGGTGGCGTTAAGCCGAGCTATCTCGGCCCGCCGGAAAGCTATCGCGGGAGTCAGTAAAAGACCCGCCGCCTGCGGCCGCCACTGCGCGTCCGCCGGTTCAACTGTCTCCGGAAGCGCTGGAACTCCACCAGTCCGCCGCCTTTTTAACCGGCTTACCGTTCTTCAGCATCAGCAATCTTGCCTGCCCCACAGCCTCACTAGCGCTCGGATACACAAGGCGGCATCCCTTGAAGATGATAAGGCCATAAGGTTGTCGTTTGCCACACAGTTTCACTCAAAGCGGAAGTGCTGCGCCCAGACTATGGCACCAAGCGTGCACACAACCATAGCTCAGTTAAGGTGTGCGGATGGCTACAGCAGTCTGTGACGGTTTCGGCGCGGCTCCGGGGATCTTCCTGATAGGAAACCCGCTTAGTCGGGATGATTACGAACCAGGATTGCAACATTTGTCGCCCAATCAACCCCCAGCCAACGGGACCATCGCTGGTTATTTTTGCCACAGGGTTGGGCGCGGTGACACAGAGGGGCAACTCTTGCGAACCATCCCCGCGCTAATAAATGGGATTCTTACCTTCAAAATGTGGGAATCGCCAGGCAAGTCGGTTTAGGTCGCATTAAAGTCATGGGAATATTGAGATGATTTGGTGGGAAACCATTGACGGCGAGGCCCGGAACGTGATTAAATCGGACGAGCATCGTTTTGCTTCGGAGTATTGCGGGTTGCCACGCCGCTTCGCGTTGAAGGGGAAGGATTTCTCTTGACATGCAGCGGGCAATCAGCTATCAATATCTTTACCGCGTCCGGTTTCAACGGCAATTTTGCATTCGTACTTGCGAGCACAGAAGACAAAAGAAATAATGATCATGTGCCGCAGGTGAGGTTTTCAGTTAGGCCCGATGGCCATAACGGCTTTCGGAAAACGATTCTCCGCCCGACACGGAGAAGTTCCCTCGGTTGGCTGAACGGGTTTTGAGACTTCAAGTTTTTGAGGCTCAGGTTGAAAGAGAACTTCGACCGATTCAATTCGAAATTCACAAGGAGAAGGAAGGAAATGGTAAATTTTCGCAGAGTAGTTACTGTGCTCGCCGTGCTCGCCCTGTTTACGGGGATGGCCTTCGCGCAGCAAGAAAATTGCAGCGCACAGGCAACGTCCAGCACGCCGCTGCGCGGTGAAGGGTTCACCGAACAGACAGGTGACATCATTATCAATTGCGTTGGCGGCATCCAGCTCAACCCAACTGCAAACATTCCGTTGGTCAACTTTACGGTGTTTTACAACACCACGGTGACCAGCCGCCTGTTGCCGACCACTTCGGGCGGGTCGGGCCAGGCCTCGGGCCAGACCTCTGAAGCGCTCTTGCTCATTGACGATCCGAATACCGGCAATGGCTCCATTGGAACGGGCATCAACCAGACGAGCTACGGCTCCAACCAAGTACTGACTCCCTGTATCACCCCCTTGACGGGTTGCGCACAGACTGTCGGCCCCAACGTTGCTGGCTTCAGCACCGCGTTGGCCCTCGACGGCTCTAAGGCTCCCAACGTGTATCAGGGCGTAGTCAACGGCAACTCCGTGACGTTCTTCGGCGTTCCCGTTCTGCCCCCGACCACGGTTGGTTCGCGCGTTTACCGCATCGTAAACGTCCGCGTCAACGCTAACCAGGTATCTGGTGGAGCAGCTTCCGGT
>JANYJN010000032.1 GCA_025358475.1 Candidatus Solibacter sp. | reverse complement strand
GCCGCCAGCGACCTGGGTGTGCCGGTGGTCGGCGTGGGACTGCTCTACCAGCAGGGCTATTTTCGCCAGGTGATCGACAACAACGGAGAGCAGCAGGCCCTCTTCCCGTATAACGATCCCGGACAGCTGCCGATTGTGCCGTTGCGCCAGCCCAATGGAGAGTGGTTGCGGATGGAGATCGCGCTGCCTGGATATTCGGTCTGGCTGCGCGCCTGGCAGGCCCAGGTCGGCCGGGTGAAGCTCTACCTGCTGGACAGCAATGACGCGGCGAACTCCCCCGTTCATCGGGGGATTACCAGCGAGCTTTACGGGGGCGGGCCGGAGTTGCGCCTCAAGCAGGAAATACTCCTCGGGGTCGGCGGATGGCGGCTGCTACGCGCGCTCGGGCTCAAACCGGAGGTCTGTCACCTGAATGAAGGGCACGCGGCGTTGGCCGTTCTGGAACGTGCCCGCAATTTTATGGAAGAGGCGGGGCAGCCCTTCGAAGTCGCACTGGCGGTGACAAGAGCGGGCAATCTGTTCACCACCCACACGGCGGTGGCCGCCGGTTTCGACCGTTTTGCTCCCGCACTCATCGAGCAATACCTAGGGGGGTACGCCGAAGAGAAGCTCGGCATTGCGGTTCAAGATCTGCTGGCCCTGGGCCGCCAGAACCCGGCCGACCTGTCGGAGCCTTTCAACATGGCGTATCTGGCCATCCGCGGAAGCGGGGCGGCCAATGGCGTGAGCCGCTTGCATGGGAAGGTCAGCCGGCGCCTCTTTCTGCCGCTTTTCCCGAGCTGGCCGGAGGACGAAATCCCAGTCGGACACGTGACCAACGGAGTCCACATGCCCACCTGGGACTCGGCTCCCGCCGACGATCTTTGGACCGAGACCAGCGGAAAGGACCGCTGGCTGGGGACGACGGAGACCCTGGAACAGGACATTCGGCGCGTCTCCGACACCAAACTATGGCAATTTCGGACCGTTGCCAGCAAGTCTCTGGTAGAGTACGCTCGCCAGAGATTGTCCCTCGACTTGGAGGCAACAGGCGCGCCGCCCCAGGCGGTCGAAGCCGCGAAGCATTTCTTTGACCCCAATGCCCTCACGCTGGGTTTTGCACGCCGCTTCGCGACTTACAAAAGACCGAACTTACTGCTGCATGACCCGCCGCGGCTGCTTCGCCTGCTGACTAACTCTCAGCGTCCGGTGCAATTCATCATCGCCGGCAAGGCGCATCCGGCCGACCAGGCGGGACAGGCCTTGATTCGGGAGTGGACGCATTTCATCCGGCAGACCGAGGCGCGCGCGCATGCGATATTTCTAGGTGACTACGACATGCTCTTGAGCGAGCACCTGGTGCAAGGGGTAGACGTCTGGATCAACACGCCGCGGCGGCCCTGGGAAGCCAGCGGGACCAGCGGCATGAAGGTGCTGGTCAATGGGGGCCTCAATTTATCGGAGTTGGACGGCTGGTGGGCGGAGGCCTACACGCCTGAAGTGGGGTGGGCTTTGGGGGACGGCCAGGAACATGGCGACGATCCGGCATGGGACGCGGCCGAAGCTGAAGCGCTCTACGACCTGCTGGAACGAGAAGTGATTCCCGAGTTTTATGCCCGCGACGGGCAGGGTGTCCCCACGGCTTGGGTGACGCGGATGCGGAACAGCATGGCGAGCTTGACACCGCGCTTTTCCGCGGACCGCACGGTGCGCGAATACACGGAACAACACTATCTCCCGGGCGCGGCAACTTACCGCGAGCGTGCAGCCGATAAGGGCGCGGTGGGCAGGCAAATGGTCGATTGGCAGCACGCCATGGCAAAGGAGTGGCACGCGCTGCGCTTCGGTGAAATGAAGGTGGAGACCAACGGAGAACAGCACGTGTTTGAGGTTCAGGTCTATCTCAATGATCTCGACCCGAATGCGGCGCGAGTAGAGCTTTATGCCGACGGCGTCAACGGCGACGGTCCGGTGCGGCAAGAGATGGAGCGCGATGGCCAATTGGCAGGCGCGGCCGGAGGCTACTTGTTTCGCGCGCGGGTGTCTGCGAAACGCCCAGCCACCGACTATACGGCGCGCGTGACACCGCGTCATACAGGCGTTGCCGTTCCACTGGAAACCGCTCGAATTTTATGGCAGCGGTGATATGACTTCGTATGGAGGGTCGGTAAAGTTCGTTTTCTGGAGATAGTCAAAACGTTTGATTTGGTCCGGATCGGTGGAGATTCTAAATGATCGGCAAACCGTGCGGGTATGCGACGTTGTTCGCGTTGTGTTGCGTTGCCTCGGCGAGCGGGCAGACATCTGCCGACCAGCAACCACCCGCTCCTTCACCGCCGCCTCCTGCGCCGAACGCCTGGAAGTTGGGCGGCGTCGATGTCAGCGGCATGATCGACGGCTACTACAGTCTGGGCTTCAACCACCCCGTAGGCCACGTCAGCGGCCTGCGTAACTTCGATGACAAAGCCAACCAGATAGAACTAAATATGGCCGCGCTGACGTTGGACTACGGACCGAAGCCTGTGGGATTTCACGTGGACGTGGGCGTCGGACGCACCTTCGATATCATCAGTGCCACGGAGAAGGACGTATCCGCGATGCGTTTTTTCAAACAGGCATACCTCGACGTGAAACCCGCCTCGTGGAAGGGCCTGGAGCTGGATTTCGGCAGGTTCGTGACGTCTGCCAGCGCTGAGGTGATCGAGACTCCGAACAATTGGAACTACTCCCGGTCGCTGCTATATGTCTGGTGCACGCCGTACTACCACTTCGGCTTCCGGGCGACCGCGCCGGCCGGCAAGCAGTTCACCGCCGGTTTTCAGTTGGTCAGTGGATGGAACAACATTGTCACGGGCGCTACCTTCAGGACCGTGGGCTTGACCGGGTCCTGGGCGGTGTCTAAGAAGGCGACCTGGACGAACACTTATTACGGTGGTCCCGACGAGAACCAGGGCAACCGCGGGATCCGCCATCTTTATGACAGTGTTCTGCTGCTTACCCCCAGCGACAAGACCAGCGTCTATATCAATCTCGATTACCTGCATAACAGCCCGAAGTATAGCCCCTCCTACCAGGTTTACGGTATCGCCGGCGCGGCAAAATTCCAACTTACCAAGAAATTCGCGCTCAGCCCGCGCGCGGAATGGATGAGCGACAAGGGTGG
>JANYJN010000814.1 GCA_025358475.1 Candidatus Solibacter sp. | reverse complement strand
ATGGATTTTCCAAGCTCCTTCTCCACCATGCGCGCCAGTTCCACCTGCGACAATTCGCGGTCCAGGCCGCGGAGGGTGCCCTCCACTTCCCGGAGGTATCGAAGTTTTTCACCGAGTGTCATATCGCAATCTGTGATTACTATATTGCAGATTGCGATTGATGTCAAGAGGAATAATTAGGGCGATTCCGTGGCCATGCGGAAGAGGCTGAGGTTAGCGCGGTCAATCGCCAGCGTCCTTACGGCGGTAGTCTTCAGGAAGATGATATTGGAGGTCGCGGCCATCGTGAAGAATGCGGCCGATGTCCAGCGTATTCCCATGGGCGCGGCGGCGGTAGAGGATGAAATGGCGAGGATTGTGCACGACGCCTAGCGCAGTTTTAGCCCGGTCGCGGCTGAAACTGATGTGGTACGTCCGCGCACCTCTGATCATGATCTCAGGCCTTACAATGGAACCGGGACGGGCGGGATCGCTCTCGATGTCGCGGAGCGCTTGCACGATCAGGGCCTGGTAGCGCATCCTGGCGTCATGGCCGAACTTCGTTTCGCTCCATGTCAAGGCGTCGCGGAGATCGCGGCGGGCTTCGGGAGAAAGGACGGCTCTCGGATGGCCGCGCCTGTTAGCCACGTTTTCGCCCGGCGGCAACCTCAGCGGAGACCTCCTGTCCTATTTGATGGACGTAGACTTCGAAATCGTCCATGGTTTCAAACTCGATGCCATTGCCGCGGTCAATGGAGTCGAAGCCCTCCTTGGCGGCAGCGCGGAGCCACTCAATCTTGGCCTTGTCTTCCTGCTCGCGCTGCTCAAGGAGCCGCAATCCTTCGCGCACCACTTCGCTCGCATTGCTGAAGCGGCCTGAGGTGACGCCGGTTTCGATGAAGCGGTCAAAGTGTTCGGTCAGGTTTACGTTGCGGGTGGGCATGATGGCGATCCCTTCTCCCTTCACATTATCAGGACTGGCAATTATTGCCAACTAGAAAACGACACCATCCCTATCTTCTGCGACCGAAGCTGCGTCCCGAACTGCGCGGCATAGACGGGCGATAGGGCGTCGGCGCCGGCCGGTAGGAGCGCGAGGGAGGCGGCGCGGCGTGTGGCATTTCCGACGCACGGCTGCCGCTGCCGAACTTGCGCGGGCTGTGGTCCGCGTTGGGATCCCTGGCCATCGGCGTGGAGAACTGCGAATCGCGATATCCTCCCGCCTTGCTGGCGTACTTGGAATCCTTAAAGCCGCCGCCCTTGGCGAACGTGCTGCCGGAATAATGTTCCTGTGTGGCCGTGCCGCTGGTGCCGTACTTCGGCGCCTGGGTCGCCGTATCGCGGCCGTAGTAGGTCTCGTTGCGCTGGCGGTAAGTGGAATAATCGTGATACTCGCGGTAGTCCAGCGGACGGTAGTTGCGATTGAACAGTAGGTCGCGCATCAGCGCGTACTGGCCGTAGAAGACCCAGAAACTGGTGCCGTTGTTCTGCTCCCAGCGGCCATACTGGTTGCTCTGTCCGGGCGGGGCCATGTAGGCGAAGCCGGCCGGTTGCGCCACGCGCTCGCTTTCGGTTTCGTACTTTCCCGCGGGTTTGTGTTCGATGGCCATACCCAGGTTCTTCTCCATGGCCTGGTATTGCGCCTTCGAAACATCCACCCATTTTTCGTCGCTGGCGGCGGTGCTACTTTTGCCCGTGGCGTCGGCGACTTTGGTGCGCACCGTCTTGATCTTCTGGTCGTACCGGCGCGCGTTGCCGCTGCCGCGAGTTTCCATATCCACCAGGATCTTGTCCCACGACTCGTACAGCTGCGTGCTCAGCGTGCGGAGTTGTTCAGCTTGCTTGGGCAGGTCCGCCGCGCCGGTCTTGAGCGTGTCCGCCGCCGCGAACAGGGTGCCGAAATCGACCTTGTTGTAATCGTTGGCGGCCGCCGCGCGGCGCGCCTCGGTGGTGGATTGCCAGAGATCTTCACTGCGCACCTGGACACCGCGCACCGCGGCCAGGCGCGCTTCCAGATCGCTCTTCTTCCCCGGCCAATCGGCCTCCGCCTTCTGGGCTGCCGCCGCGACTGCCGCCAGGTCCACCGCATGGATTGCCTTGTAATCGCGCTCCATGTCCTGGACTTCCCGCGGCAGGTGCTGCTTCAGGTCGACCCAGTGGGCCGCGTCCTGGCGCACGCTTTCGGCATCGGCCACGGCCGCGGCGCGGACCTGTTTCTCGCGCGCCAGCAGCGCCTCGGCGCGGTCGCGGTCGCTTCGCCGGTTCTGTTTTTCCAACTGCTCCAGTTCGGCGATGGATTGGCCGGCGGTGGCCAGCGTACCGGCGGCGCGGCCCAGGCGGTCCGGATACTCGCGCGCGGAGGGCAGGGCACGGAAGAGAGCGCTCTCACTAGCCAGAGTGCGTGAGACTTCAGCCTGCGCCGATTGGACCTGCGACTGCGCCCCGGCGAACGATTTGCGCTCAGCCGCGATCTGGGCTTTGACAGCGCCCGGCAGACCGTCAAGGCCGGCGAAGAGGACTACCACTATGCCGACGGTCAACAGGACCGCCAAAATACGCAATGACGACTTACTCATAAGATTTGCCTACTTACAAACTAGAAAAATAACCAATGGCCGCCGATCAACGCCGATTAACGCCGATGAAATAAGATGCTTACCGGCGTTCCTCTGCGTTCATCGGCGGCCATTTCTCTTACGTCTTGCGGTAGACGGTGACATCTCCCGCGTTGAGCCACGTGGACAGCGTGACGGTGAACGGCTCGCCTTCGGTCTTTTTGATTCCCAGCAGGCGCTTGCCGTCCTGGGTGAAAAACTCCCAGTAATAGAAGCCCGTGGGCGCCGGCTGGTTATCGCGCCAGGCTTGCACTTCGCGGCTCAGCCGGTACATCCAGGTGGCGCCGTCGAAATCGAAGGAGTCGGCCGGATTCTGCCGCTCGTCCATCTGCGCCAGGTCGTCTTCGCTCACCCCCAGCTCTTCCAGCGTGATCTTGCGCGGGTCGGCGTGAAGAAAAACTTCCACTTCTTCATCGCCTCCGATGCGCAAGCTCACGCGGCGTTCCTGGTAGGGACCGGAGAGTTCTACCCAGGTGCGCGACCCGGCCTCGAAGCGCGTGCCGCGGTCCACCGTGTAATCCAGATCGGTCATGCGGTCGCCCGCGCCCGCCACGGAGAGGACATCTCCCGTGCGGGCGTCGGTGACCTTCAGGTTGGCCAGATCCTCCACCGGCCGTATGGGCGTGGGAAGCGGCTTCCGGTCCTTCTTAAATAGGTTCATCAGAACAATCACCAGAAGCGCTCCCAGAATGGCAACCAGGGTAAACGTCAGCATGGGTTCATCCAGGATTGGCGCCGGATCGAGTTATGCCCCAGCCTTCTCACTGGCCTTGACGTCGATGATGCGCGGCCCGCCGGGTCCGGCCAGTTCCTTGGGGATATAGGGCGGCGGCGGTTGGTTCGCCTTCTCTCGCTCGGCCTTCAGCGCGGCCAGTTCGGAATCCACGCCGTGCGTGCCGAGTTGCGCGAATTCCTTTTCCAGATCGTTGTCCGTGCCCGCGTTGGCCAACTGGTCGAAGGCCTTAGCGGTGGCTTCTTCTTTGGAGACGGTCTGTTCGAAGCGGTTCAACTGGGCGAAGGCGTTATCGGCGCTGCCCACGCCCGCCATGGCCTCACTGACCTTGCGCTGGGCCACGGCGGCGTTCTTGCGCGCCACCAACGTGCCCGCCGTACGCTCGCCCTCGTCGATTTTGCGCTTGAGTTCGCCCACCTGCTGCTTCAGTTTCTCGCTGGTGGCCTGGGCGTTGTCCACCGACACCTTCATGGAATTGACCTGCGTGTCGCATTCCGCCTTCTTGGCCAGCGCCTTCTTGGCCAAGTCCTCATTGCCGGCGTCCAGCGCCATGCCCGCGCGACCCTTCCACTCCTGGGATTGCCGGATGTACTTGTCGTACTCCGCCTGCAGGGAGTTGTAGTTGCTCATCGCCATGGCGGAGGCGCGCACCACATTGTTCAGCTCGGTCTTCATGTCGGCGACGGTCTGCCGTACGGTGGCCTCAAACGTCGCGTCTTCCATCGCGTCCACGCCGGCGTTCGCCTGTCCCCGTGCCACGCGGCCCACTCGCCCGAAAATATCCGATAGGAATGCCATAATCGTCTCTCCTCGTTCTCCTCTTAATCCCTAGGCAGACAGGCCGCTCAGCAAACGCCGCGCCGTCATCACATCCACCAGCAGAAAATGCACGCAGGATAAGATATCGTCCTCATCCTCAGGACCCATATCCTGCAGTTTGCAAAAGTTGTTCAGGGAAATGGTGACCTTGCCGCTCCCCGCGTCGTAAAGCTGGAACGAAGAAGTGCTGACGCCGTTGTCGGAGGCCAGCATGGTCGCCATGATCTCGGGCGTGACCGCGGTGCGCGGCACCGTGATGCAAGGCAGCGTCAGGAACAGGATCTCGCCTTCCAACACCATCTGTAGGGAGACGCCGCTATCCAGTTCGCGGATGGTGATGGTGTCTGGAGCCGGTTCGGAAACTTCGTATCCGTGCTCCGCCAGTAGTGCGTGAATGGTGCCCAGGTTCGGGCTGGTTGTGGGTGTCATAGGTTTGGGCAAACTTACTCCTCTATGATTACGCGTTCGGTCGCCGAAGTGTTCCAGCGGTTTCCACCAAAATATCGCAATCCGCAATAATGATATTGCAATTTGTGATGGCTTGTCAAGAAAATAATATTTATGCTTTTTGCGTGGCAAGCCGTCCATCTGCAAAGGGAACGATCAAGTCATCCATCGGGATCCAGTCCTCGCACAGATTTGTGCGACACTGAAGCGGTGAGAGGCGTTGCAACGCCTTGCCCGGCGCCGCGGCGTGTTTAGCTCGAAGCCGCGTCTACTACCCTGAAAGACCCAAAGAAGGAATTGGGCATGGGACTTCTTCGGGACATGTGCCGCTACCTGGGGATTGGACCCCGAGACTTCGCGAGATGTAGCGGAACACCCATTGGGCTCTGCTATAATGTAGGGGTTCTGCCCGGCCATTCAGGTTTCCCTCATGTTCCTTAGTGTCAAAGAGTTGGAGCTGCGTAAGATCGGCTTCGACAAAGTTTTCGAGTCCGGGCAGATTGAGTTTGC
>JANYJN010000118.1 GCA_025358475.1 Candidatus Solibacter sp. | reverse complement strand
CGGCAATCGCGGCCACAATCCACGCGCACCGCATCAGGCGCTGCAATTTGACCTCCGGCATGGTACTCCTCTCTATTGAATCTAGCCGCTTCCGGCCGCGGGGCGCGCCTATCTTTTGGCTGGAAACTGCCTATCTTTTGGCAGGGGCCTTGGCCCGAAACCCGATTCACCCTAGAATCTAGTTAAGGGCACCGACGCAATGGCATTTCGTCGCATGGAAAGATTCCCGCGAGTGGCGCTGGCCGGCCTCTTGATCGCCGCGATCGCCGCGATCGATTGGTGGGTAGACCTCAACATCGCTTTTGCGTTTCTCTACCTGTTGCCCGTACTCCTGCTGGGGACGGTCCTGCCGCCGCGGCTGGTCGTACTGAGCGCATTGGTTTGTACGGCGCTCTCCGATTTTTTTAACCCCGTCCCCTTTACGCTGGCAGTCTCTCTGCCGCAGGACATTCTGGTTTTCGCGGCGCTGGCTGGCTGCGGTCTGTTCGCGTACGAGGTGACCAGGCGCAGCCGGCGCGAGGCCGAAGACCGCCACCGGATCGAGTCTGAGGTGACTGCCCGGCGTGAAGCGGAAGAGCAACTCGAGTTTCTGATTGAGAGCAGTCCCGCCGCGATTCTGACGATGAGCGCGGACTTCCTGATTCTGCGGGCAAATCCGGCGGCGTACCGGCTATTGGGGCTGGCGGAGGGAGAACTGCCGGGGAAATCGATCCGCAAATACATTCCGGCCCTGGGACGTGTGTCTCCGTCAGAGCCGCGCCAAACCTTCCGCACGGAAATGCAATGCCGCGGTGTGCGGGCCAACGGAGATGTCTTCCTGGCCAACGTATTTTTCTCCACCTACAACACCGCACCGGGGCCAAGGCTGGCCGCTCTGGTGGTGGATGCCTCGGAAGACTTGCGGGACCGCGAAGAGTCGAATCTGGAGCAACTACTGGCGGGCTCGCGAATTCTGGTGGGCGCGGTCTCGCACGAAGTCCGCAACGTTTGCGGCGCGATCACCATCATGCACGAAAACCTCGTCCGAAGCGGGGTACTGAAGGGGAATCAGGATTTCGAGGCGCTCGGCTCTCTGGTGGAAACCCTCAACCGGATTGCCTCCATGGAACTGACGCAGAGTTCCAGCAAGCCGCAGGCCGGTATGATCGATCTATCCGAAGCGCTGGACGATTTTCGAATCGTACTCGAACCCTGTTGCCAGGAAGCCGATATTTCCGTCCACTGGGATATCCCTAAGGGGCTCCCTTCCGTCTGGGCCGACCGCCATAGGCTATTGCAGGTGCTGCTGAACCTTACGAAGAATAGCGAGCGAGCCCTGCAGGACGGGGACGTAAAGCGAATCGACATCTCGGCATCTGTTGGCAAAGGCGCCGTGTCGCTTAGAGTCACCGACACGGGGCCGGGGATCAGTTCGGTCGCCAAGCTGTTCCAGCCGTTTCAGGAGGGCGCCGAATCCACCGGTCTGGGATTATATATATCACGTGCTTTTGTGCGGTCTTTCCGCGGCGAGCTGCGGCACGACCCTTCGATGCCGGGGTGTTCTTTTGTCATCGAACTGGCCATGGCCGGTGGCGGCGAATTCGGGCAGGAACGGATAGGCGGGAATGAAACGAATACGGCTGTTGTTGGTCGATGATCACATTCTGTTTCGAGACGGGCTGAGCCGGCTTTTGGCGTTGGAGCCGGATTTGGAAGTGGTAGCCGCTTGCGGGACTGTTGCCGAAGCTCTCGATACCGTAGGACGTGAGCCGGTCGATATAGTTCTGTTGGATTACGATCTCGGCGAGGATCACGGGAGTCACTTCATATCCTCGGCGCGCCGCGCCGGTTATACTGGCAAAGTTTTGATGGTGACGGCCGGAATGACGGCAAAGGAATCGTCGGCCGCGCTGCATCTAGGTGCGTCGGGCATCTTCCTCAAACACAATTCTCCGGGCACCCTGGCCAAAGCCGTCCGGCTGATTATGGGCGGCGAGATTTGGGTGGATCCGAAAGTGATTCAGCTCATGGCCGATCGGGTTGACCAACGGGAGGAGGAGAGAGTCAGTCCCCTCTTGACGGAGCGCGAGCAGCAGGTTCTCCGAGGCATATTCGAGGGCCTCACCAATAAGGAAATTGGAGCGCAACTCGGCGTCACCGATGGCGCAGTCAAGGCGACACTGCAGCAGTTGTTTCAAAAGACGGGCGTCCGGACACGCAGCCAGTTGGTGAGGATCGCGCTCGAAGGCTCGCTCGGGCCGCACCGCTGAGAAGGGGTGCCGGGTTCCCCGGCCGGGCGCAGGGCGCGCGCATCGACCGCTTCGAACCGGTGCCTGCGCCGCCGAATATCACGCCGCCGCGGTTTTGGTCTTGGAACGGACGACACTGATCGTTTGCGTGTATATACACTTGCCGTATATACTGGAAGCGTGCTCGACAAGATCGAAGGCTTCGATTGGGACGGCGCTAACGTGGGACATATCCTCCGCCATGCTGTCACCCCATTCGAAGTTGAAGAAGTGGTGGGCCGCACCCCTGTCATCGTTCCAGCGGATGCCATTCATGGCGAGAATCGCTGGAAGCTTTTCGGCAGAACAGCATCCGGCCGCTATCTGGTCGTCGTTTTCACGGTCCGCCAGAAGTTGTTCCGCACCGTCACTGCCTACGAAATGAACGCCGCCGACAGGAGGAATTATGCCCCGCACATCGACTGACGTCCCGAATTTTAAGTCCAATGCCGAGGAAGCCGACTGGTATGCAACCCCGCAAGGCCGCCGGCAGACGCAGCGCGAGTTTGCTCGTGCGCTCAAGGACGGGAATGCGATTCGCCCGGCCGGATCTAAGATTCTGAAGACGGATTCGAACGTGTTGCTCCAACTTATGGAACAGGCCAAGCAGCACGCGACTCGCGCCATCTCAATCCGGGTCCCGATCGCCGATCTTGAACAGGCGCAACGGATCGCCGAAAAGACCGGCGTCGGCTACCAAACTGTGCTCAAGCAGGCCATCCGGGCGGGCCTGAAGAGAGCTGGCTGAAAGTGATGGTCCAACGGTAATGACTGGCCGGTGCCTGACAGAGGCAGCGGCAGGTGCGGGATACTCATCTTTGCACCCGGACGTGCTCTCCGCCTAAACTAACAGACCGGGTGCGCTTCGAGTTCCTCTGGTTTCACCGCACGCGGCCGCAGTTCGAAGTTCCACTTCCACACTTCGTAAACCGCCGGATACACCACCAACTCCAGCAGGAACGACGTAAAGATGCCGCCGATCATGGGGGCCGCTATCCGCTTCATCACGTCGGAGCCCGTCCCGCTGGCCCACATGATGGGCGCCAGGCCGAGCAGCATGGTGGCGGCTGTCATAAACTTCGGCCGCAGGCGTTTCACCGCGCCCGCGAAGATGGCCTGCCGCAACTCGGCCAGGCTGTTCAAGCGGCCTTCACGCTTGGCCTCCGCGTAGGCCAGGTCGAGATAGAGCAACATGAACACACCCGTCTCGGCGTCCACGCCCAGCAGGGCGATCAGGCCCACCCACACCGCGATGCTCATGTTGTAGCCCAGCAGCCAGAGGAACCAGAACGCTCCGATGGCGGAAAACGGCACGGCCAGCACCACGATGAACGTCTTCACCACGGATCGGGTGTTGAGGTAGAGCAACAGGAAGATCAGGCACATGGTTGCCGGCACCACCACCAGCAGCCGTTGCTGAACGCGCTCCATGGCCTCGTACTGACCGCTCCACCGTATGGAGTAGCCGGCGGGAAGCGTCAGTTGCTTCTCCACCACCCGCTTGGCTTCCGCCACGTAACCGCTCACGTCACGACCGGTAACGTCGATATAGACGTAACCGGTGAGCATGCCATCTTCGTCCCGTAGCATGGCGGGGCCCGAGGTCACGTTGATGGCGGCGAGTTGGGCCAGGGGGATTTGCTTCTTGCCTTCCTGCACGGCGACCAGCACCCTTCCCAGCGCGTCGAGGTCGCTGCGGAAATCGCGCATGTACCGCACGTTGACCGGGTATCGCGCCCGGCCTTCCACCGTGGTGGTGACGTTGTCGCCGCCGATGGCGCTCGATACCGCTTCCTGCGCCGCCTCCATGCTGAGGCCGTAGCGGGCTAGTTCTTCGCGCTTCCAGGTGAAGTCCAGGAAGTAGCCCGAGCCGGTGCGCTCCGCGAACACGCTCCGCGTGCCTTTCACGGGCTGGAGGAGCGATTCGATCTTGCCCCCGATCGCCTCGATTTTGCCCACATCCTCACCGTAGATCTTGAGGCCCACCGGGGTGCGGACGCCGGTAGTGAGCATGTCGATGCGCGCCTTCACCGGCATGGTCCAGGCGTTAGAGACTCCCGGCAGTTTGAGCGCCGCATCCATCTGGTTGACCAACTCCTCCCGCGAGATGTGGTCCGGCGTGAGGTGGCGGAACAGCGGCTTCAGCCACTCTGGCGACCACGCGGAATACCAGGTGGCAACCCGCCGCCACTGCGAGTGGGGCTTGAGCGTGATCACGGTTTCGAGCATCGATAGCGGCGCCGGGTCCGTGGCCGTCTCGGCGCGTCCGGCCTTACCGAGAACGCGGTCTACTTCGGGGAATTGCTTGAGCGCACGGTCGGTCACCTGCAACAGTTTCTGCGCTTCGGTGATGGAGATGCCGGGCATAGTGGAGGGCATGTAAAACAGCGAGCCCTCGTCCAGCGGCGGCATAAACTCCGAACCCAGACTGAGAGAGACCGGCACGGTGGCCACCAGCATCGCCGCCGCGATTCCAAACACCAGCCATTTCCGCCGCAGAGACCACTCGCAGACCGGTTGATAAATGCGGTGCAGGAACCGGCTCACCGGATGGCCATCCTCGTTGCGGATGCGCCCCGAGAGCACCACATTGGCGGCGCCAGCCAGCCAGCGCGGCCGGAAGGTGAACCGCCGCAGGTGCATCAGCGTCAGCCGGAGCGCCGGATCGAACGTGATGGCCATGAAGGCGGCAATCACCATCGCCAGTGTCTTGGTATAGGCGAGCGGCTTGAACAGCCTGCCTTCCTGGGCTTCCAGCGTCAACACCGGCAGGAACGAGACGGCAATTACCAACAGCGCAAAGAAGCTGGGACCACCCACCTCTTTGACCGCGCCCACCACCACGTCGCGGTACGACCCCAGCCGGCCATCGCGCTCCCAGATCTCGAGCTTCTTGTGCGATTGCTCCACCACCACGATCCCAGCGTCCACCAGGGCGCCGATGGCGATGGCGATCCCCGAAAGCGACATGATGTTGGCGGTCATGCCCAGCATGCCGAACGGAATGAAGGCGACCAGCACCACCACCGGGATCGTGATCATGGGGATCAGCGCGCTCGGGATGTCGGAAAGAAATAGCAGGATGACCAGCGCGACGGTCAGGATCACTTCCAGCAAGGTCCACTTCAGGTTGCCGATGGCGCTCCGGATGAGGTCGGAGCGGTCATAGATGGGAACGATCTTCACGCCCGCGGGCAGCCCGGGCTGGATCTCCGCAATCCGGGCTTTCACCCGGTCGATGACGTCCAGCGCGTTCTGGCCCTGGCGCATCACCACAATGCCCGAGACCGCTTCGCCCTGGCCGTCCAGATCGGAAACGCCGCGGCGGATATCGGGCCCCAGGACCACGTTGCCAATATCCTTGATGCGAATCGCCGTGCCGTCGTCGCTCGCCGAAACCACGATATTCTCAATGTCGCCGACGGATTTAGCGTAGCCGTGGCCGCGCACCATGTACTCCGTGCCGCCGAATTCCACCAGCCGCCCACCGGTCTCTTCGTTGCCGCCGCGCACCGCCTCCACCACCTTGTTGATGGGCAGGCCGTAAGCCAGGAGGCGGTTCGGATCGACGTTCACCTGGTACTGCTTCCCGAACCCGCCCAACGGCGCAACCTCGGCGACGCCCGCCACACTCTTGAGGTGGTAGCGGATAAACCAGTCCTGAAGCGACCTCAGTTCCGCCAGGCTTTGCTTGCCCGAGGAATCCGTAATGACGTATTGGAAGATCCAGCCGAGACCTGTCGCATCCGGTCCCAGCGTAGCCTTCACGCCCTGCGGCAGCGAGGGCAGCACCGAGGACAGATACTCCAGCGTGCGCGAACGCGCCCAGTAAATGTCCGTGCCGTCCTCGAAGATGACGTAAACGTAAGAGTAGCCGAAATCCGAGAAGCCGCGGACGGCTTTCACTTTGGGCGCGCCCAGCATCGCCGTCACAATCGGGTAGGTCACCTGGTCTTCGACGATATCGGGGCTGCGGTCCCAGCGCGAGTAGACAATCACCTGCGTGTCGCTCAGATCGGGGATGGCGTCGAGCGGCACGTTCATCATCGACCACCAGCCGGCCAGACACGCCATGGCCGTCAAGGTGAAAACGAAGAAGCGGTTGTTGGCCGAGAATTCGATGATGCGGTTGATCATGGTAGGACAGGCCTCCCGGCCTGTCTGTGTACTGCAAATCTGTCTTGACGGGTAGGGATACCTGTCCTACTCATCTCCCTGCTTCGCAGCGTACTTCGCCGGGTTGGCGACGAACTTACTCTTGCAGGATTCCGAGCAGAAGTTGTACGTGGTTCCGTTGTGGGTGGCCTGGTGGCGCGCGGGCTTCGAAGAATCCAAGTGCATGCCGCAGACCGGATCCCTGGCGCCGGCCGGAGCCGCGGCAAGTTGCATGCGGCTCTCCGAATCGATCAGGAAATTGCCGGAGACCACGATCTTTTCGCCGGGCGTGAGACCACTCGTGATGATGACGCTGTCGCCCAACCGCGCACCTGTCTGGACCCTCCGCGGTTCGAAGAAACCGTTGCCGCGGTCGACAAACACCGCCTTGCGCAGTCCGGTATCCAGCACGGCATTCACCGGCGCCAGCATGACGGCACGCACCTTGACCTTGAACTCAACGTCCACGAACATGTCGGGGCGAAGCGCGTAGTCGGCGTTCGCCACCTCCAACCGGACCTTGAGCGCGCGCGTGTTCGGGTCGAACTCCGGCAGTACGCCGCTCATGCGGGTGGGGAATGTGCGGCCCAGGTAGCGCACCGTCGCGCCACCGGCGGAGCGTAATAGCCGCGCGTCGTTCTCGAAAACGCTGGCCACGACCCAGACGGAAGTCAGATCCGCGATACGGTAAAACTCGAAGCCCTTATCGAAGCGCTGGTCGGGGGAGACGTTGCGCGCCAGAACAATACCAGTGACTGGTGAAGTGATTCGATACGTGGAAGTCAGCTTCCTGGTCCGGGCCATTTCCGTAATCTGCGCTTCGCTCAGTCCAGCCAGCGCCAAGGTGTCTTTGGCAAATTCGGCAAGCTGCGTGTCGCCCTTGACCCCCAGCAAGTTCAGGTAATTCTGCTGAGTTCGATAGGTTACGGAGTCGGGGGTGAAGTAAGTGGCGAGCACCTCTTCTTTTTTCACCTTGCTGCCCGTGGTCGCGCTATAGACTTCGCGAATTAGGCCCTCCGCGCCGGAATTCACCTTGTAGAGGCGCGCCTCGTCGGCGGCCACGCGGCCCAGCGTCCGCACGGTCTCCTCCCGGTCGGCCTGCCGCACCTCCTCCACCCGCACGCCGATCAACTGCTGCTTCTCCGCGGAGATCCGAACCGTGCCGGGCGGAGCCACAGACCCGTCGGACGGGCCCGCCGCCCCTTCCTCATCCGAATAAACCGGCTCCAGTTGCATGCCGCAGTCCGGCGCAATCCCGGGCTTGTCCGATTTATAAGCCGGGTGCATGGGGTCGTGATAGTACAGAATCCGGCGGACCCCGCTGGCCGCTTTCGGATCCGGTGCGTTCCGGCTCCACCAGGCGCCGCCCGCGAGGAACCCCACGCCGAGACACAATACAAGCGCGGCGACGGTCTTAGCGGCGTTATTCATACACCCTCACTACTTAACGTTGATCTTCACCGTGTTCGCTGCCACGCCGTCCACCGTCAGGACCACGTCCACTTCGCCGCGCCCCGCCAGGCTGCGGTCGATCGGCAGGTTCACCTGGTCCATCCCCGGATACTGTGGCTGCACGGCGAATGCGGGAGCCGCTGCCGTCCCGCCGATGGTCGCCGCAATACCGGTCTTGTAGCCGCGGATTCCGGTCCCGAAAAGGGCCAGGAAAACCTGGTCCGTGGCCGCCCCCAGGTCGATGGGAGCCGTCACGCAACTCCCCGCCGTAGTGCCGCAGGCGGCGGCGTACTGCCAGGTTTGCGCTCCCGTCGCCGGCGTATTGAGAACGATGGCCGCCGCCGCGCCTTTGCCGTCGCCGTTGGCGGTGAACAGTCCCGGGGCCACCGCCGCCACCTGGATGGTGCCGGTGCCCGCGATGGGACCGCTCTTCGCCACCGTCACGGTGGCTGCTCCGATAGCCGTCCCGTCCGGCACCACGAAATTGATCTGGGTGGGCGAGGCGTAGTAGAGCGGCGCCAGGCGCGTAGTTCCGGCGCTGTCCTTGACGCTCAGCGTGATGTTCCCCAGGGTCGTGGGCAGCGGCGGGACGCCGGCCGCCACCGCGGAACTGGCCAGTCCCTGGCCGAAAGCGCTGGCGATCACGCCTGCCGCCAAAGGTCCGTTGGGAGCGTAGCTGGCGGCGTTAAAGCTGTCAACCGTGCCAGTGCCACCGCCGGCCGGAGCCGCATAGTAGATCGCGAAGCTGCCCGCACCAAATTCCACCAGAAACGCAAAGCCCGCACCGGATAATGCGCTCGGACCGGGGTCGTGAACCACCTGGACGGTATTGCCGCCCATCTTGTCGCCCGTGCCGGCAATGCGCCTCGCCGTACCGTTAGCCCACAGGTACAGCGCGTTATTGCCTGGGTATCCCCCGGTGCCATCGGCCGCCCGGAACAGCACATTGCCCTGGCTCACCGCCACGCCCTGGCCCATGCTATTGAGGCTCCCGAGGCCGGACAAAGTCGAATTCACATCGGCGATCTTGTGGATCGCGTGCGAGGTGAGGTCTGTCCAGTACAACCCGGAAAAGGGCGAGGCTGCCGGGGCGGCGCTGTCGCTGGCGTGAAACGCCACCATCGTCCCGTCGAACGCCATGTAGGGAGCGTCGAACCGCGTATGGAAGGCCGCGTTCGTTCCTCCGGGCAACTGCTGCGCGGAATTCACCAGTTCGGTAACGGCGCCGTTGTTTCCGGCCTTGCCGGCATACAGGCCGTTGTACCCCTTGGACGGACTGGCGCCGTCCGTGCCCGCCACTACCACGTTGCCGCCGCTCACCAGCGGGACGCTGAACACCGGCACGCTGCCGCCCGCCGCCGTATAGGGGTGCAGGCTGTCCGCGATCAGGCTGAGCGCGGATCCGTTCGAATTTGCCGTGTAAATGCCCACCGCCAAGGTGCTACTCTGGCCGCGGAACGCGGCCGTGGTCCCGTCGAAGGAAAACCCGCCGGTCTGCAACCCGGAATCATCGAAACGCGTGAACACCCCGCCGCTCGGGTCCGTGGTCCGATAATCGGCCACCGTGGACACCGGTCCGCCCGCCGCCGGCACCGAATACAGACCTTCCAGGAACAGGCCGGTGCTGGTGCCGCGGCCCAGGAAGACCACCGTTCCGTTGCGCACCGCCGGCGCCGTGTCCGAAAGATGGAATTCGGTGAAGGTCGCGCTTCCGCCGGGCATGAGCGTGTGCAGGTCCACTAGCTTTTGTAAAGAACCGTCCTTGGTGTTGAATGACCAGATGGATTGCAGGCTGCCGTCATCCTTGGCGCCATTATCGCGAAACACTACCCACTGGCCGTCGAAAGCCGGCGTCGTGGCGCTGGTGATGGTGAACGGTCCGCCGCCGTCTGTCCGCTGCGTCGAGAGATCCAGGACCTTGGTAAAGACATAGGATTGCTGGGCCGGCGCGGCGAACGACAAGGCCAGAAAAGCGAGAGATAGATGAAGGATGGCTGAAGGAGAGGATTTTCCGGTTTGCATGAGGACTCCTGTAGGTATCCGCGCTCACTGTAACACCTGGCATCTGGCTGGGCGATGAAACCGTGGCGTACACAAAAAGAATCGAGGAACCGGCCTGGGCCGGTTCCTCGGTAGTGAATACTTATGGGCGGATGCGCCTGCATAGGAGATATCCGCCGGGAGGTTACAGTGCTTCTACTTAGACTTGCGCCTGGCCAGCTTGCGCTGACCGAAGCCCATCAGTAGCAGGCCCGTACCAAGCAGCACGTAGGTGGCTGGCTCCGGTGACGCCGTGTCGAACGCGGCAGCGGAGATGAAGAAGTC
>JANYJN010000765.1 GCA_025358475.1 Candidatus Solibacter sp. | reverse complement strand
GTGGCAAATCAACCGACGTATCAGATCATCACCCAGGTCGATGGACCGGCGCGCTTGCGTATCGTAAGAAAAGGGAGCCGTTTCACGATGTACGCCGGGAAACCAAATGAGGAATTGAAGCCGGTGGGTCCGGTTGAATATGTGAGCATGCCCGACTCCGTCTATGCCGGTCTGGGGGTCTGTTCGCACGTGGCCACTACAGTGGAAACGGCAATATTCTCTAACGTGAAGCTGGAGCAAGCGGCAGTGACGAAATAGATCGGACCAGGTTTTGAAAGAAGGGACATCAATGTTGCTCAAAACGTTCTGTTGGTTGACCGCCGCGCTAGCGGTTGCCGGCCAGGCGGCGGACCGGCCGCGAATCACGGGCATCGCCAACATCGCCGTGAAGGTGGACAATCTCGACGAGGCGCGAAAGTTCTATTCGGGTGTTGTCGGGATGGCGGAGGCCTTTCAGACAAAGGATGCAGCCGTTACCGGCGATCTTGCCTGCTTCAAGGTCAACGACCATCAGTATGTGGAAGTCTCTCCGACGCTCAAGAGCGAGACGGAAGACCGGCTCATCCGGATCGGTTTCGAAACCGACGATGCCCGCAAACTGCGCGACTATCTGGCGAGCAAGGGCGTCCAGGTGCCGTCCAACGTGGACAAGGATCCGAACGGCAACCGGAGCTTCGTGGTAAAGGACCCGGACGGCCACTCAGTGCAGTTTGTGCAATACCTGCCGGGCTCCGTACATAGCCGCAATTTCGGCAAGCATCTATCCGACGAGCGAGTTTCAGACCACATGATCCACGCGGGCGTTCGCGTGGTGGATACGGCAAAGGCGGACGCCTTTTACAAAGATATCCTTGGATTCCGACTGCAGTGGAAAGGTGGACGGACGGACGGTCACGCCGAGTGGATCTCCATGATGGTCCCCGATGGATACGATTGGGTGGAATATATGGTGACCGAAACCACACCCTCGCCGAAGCAACTAGGCGTGCTTCATCACTATTGCCTGGGTACGCTGGATGTGCAAAAGGTGTATAAGACGGTTGTCGAACGTGGCTACAAGCCGCCGAGCGAGCCCGCGATCGCTCGCGATGGCCGCTGGCTGCTGCAGCTCTACGATCCGAACTACACGCGCACCGAGATGATGATCCGCAAGCCGGTACAGACTCCATGTTGTTCGCCGAACTTGGACGACTTCAAGGAGTAAGCCCCACGTCACGCAAGGCCGCGGGCCTCGGCGGCGCGACATTTCAGGATGAAAAGCCAGCCCTTGTCCTCCCGGTCCGGCGGTAGGATCTCATGAGCAAAGACGCTATCTGGTTTCTGCGCAAAACCTGCCGTGCCACTAGAAGAAATTACTTACTTACGGTCGAGGTTCCGATGGCTTGTTGACACTAGTAGGCTTTGCCTCCAAGCCGCGACCGCTCGAAACTATTTAGGTGGCCAGATTCGGAACTCGCCGCTGGAGTGCAGCAGGCCCATCAGGTACCACATGCCGTCGTAATAGCGGTGAGGCCCGGACGGGATCTGGGCGTTCCACAGCGCTTCGACGAACTTCGTCGCGCGCGGCTCCGTCGCCGCGAGACTGGCCACGGCGTTGGTGGCAACCAACGCGGTCGTGTGACTGGCCACCACTTGGTTGCCATCCAGCGTGAATTGGCTTCCATATGTGTCCATGCCCTTGGACTCGAAGAAAGCCTGGATCCGGTCGCTGAGTTGCCGCTCCCTGGGGTCGGCAGCCCACCAGGACCAATCCACGGACCAGTTGGCCGCCGTGCGCCAGGCATCCGGCCCGAAATTCGAGTTTTTACCTACCGGCGTGCCGTCGAAATTCGCATAGTTCGGTACCAGGCCGGTCGCGGAATTGGATGCCTTTTGGAAAAAGTCGCGGCTCACCGCGGCCGCCTCCGCCCAGAAGGACCGGTCCGCCGAAGGGCCCCATCGCGCCCACAATTCATAGAACGCTGGCAGGTGGTAGGAGGGGTCCGTGTGATCGGGCCGGAGATTATTGGGAGTGAAGCGCACCATCTTGTGTTCGGCGTTGAACTGCGGACCATCGGTTTCGGGACCGCGCACGGTTTGCCCGGCGATTACATGGCGGTTCTTAATGTTATCCAACAGCCGGTCCGCTTCGGCACGGTAGTTATAGATGCCTGTGCCGTTTCCCCACCGTCCCGCGGCGAAATACAAGGCCGTAACCCAGTACTCCTCCCCGTCCGGCGCCGGCGATTCACTGTTCGGGGTGCCATCGATCTTCATCGACCAGGAGAAGAAACCGAAAGCCGGATGGGTCGGGGATGCCTGGTACATGAACGTCTTGGACCAGTTCCAGAGGGCATCGAACTCAGCCTTCTTGTTGAGTTGGACTGCGATCATCATGCCGTAGGACATGCCTTCCGAACGCACGTCCTTGTTGTGGATGTCGCTCAGGTACGCCAACGGCCCCGTCGCATTTTGTCCCACCGGGTAGTAGACGGTTTGCGTGTCCGGGTCGCCATGGAACAACTGCTGGAAAGCGAGATCGATCTTTTGGGAGATCTCCTTTTGGGAGTGCCCGGCTTCCAGAAATAAATTTCGATAGCGCTTGGTCGCAAAAGCGCCGGCTCCACCGGTCGGGGTACTGGCCGTGGCCTGGGCCGGAAGCGCAACGCCCTTGCGTGGGCTGGCGCTTCCCTGTCGGCCGTCAGGTTCGGGCTGCGCGACGGCGCCTGGTGCCAAGCATAAAATGACGGAGAGCAGGAGTAGGCATAGCTTTATCATAAATTTGGGTCTCAAACTATATTGAGCCACGACGATGGTCCCGTTACCGCTTGAGTTACTCTGCTGGGATCCGTAGACCATGGCGTCGACGACCACCACGCCGCTGGCGTCCAGCAGTATGATCGAGCCCGCCCTGGTGGAAAGGGTGCCGCCGAACCACTGATTGGGCGCCGGCGGCCCCTGGTAACCGACCGTTGTGGCCAGTGGATTCACCACACCCGCGCCGTACGGGTGGCCTCTAACCAGGGGACTGTCGAGCGCGATGCCGCTGCCCAGCGCCTGCACCGCGTCACCGCTCACGTGCGGGAAACGCGTGGGCGGCGAGAAGCCGATCCCCGTCCCTACGTCGGACACGTCAATGCCCGACATGTGGTCGAACCGGAGCGGGGCGGCCAGATCGACGCCCGTGCCGCTCGCTCCGGTGGAGCCGACGTTGGTGACCGTGACGAGTTCCTTGCGTCCGCCAGTGGCCACCGTGAGCTTGTCACCGACCGTCATGTTGGAGTTGGCCGCGACCTTGATGTTGGTCGCGCCCGCGACCGCCGCTGCCGACACGGTGGTTTGCGTGGCCGCCTTGCCGACCGCGGTGCCCGTGGCCAGCTCGTAGTTGCCGCCGATGTCGATGACGATCTTCTGGCCGGCCTCGAAGCCGGCCGCGTTGGTGACAGGCAGGTTGGTCGAGCCGGCGGGGATCGTGATCCACGGCCCCGTGGACACGGGTATGAACAACGTAGTCATAGCCGTGGCCGCCGTCCCGACGCTTACGATCGTGCGGGTCTAGCCGTCGATGTCGATCTGCTGGCCGGCCGTGAAGCTGGTGGTGCTCCTGACGTGAATGGTGGTCGCGCCCGGGCTGGCGGGGGCTGCCAGCCCCGAGCTGGAGAGGCCGAGCAGGTAGTAGGAGCCGCTCGCGAGCTTGGTTCCGGCCGGGATCGTCGCCAGCTTGACGGGAGCCCACTGGCTCTGGGTGTGGATCAGCGTCCAGTTGGAGAGGTCGACGGTGCTGGCGAAAGGGTTGTAGAGTTCGATGAACTGGTTGGTCGGGTTCACGCCGGCGGTGAAGCGGACCTCGTTGATCTTGATCGGGAGGACGTTCCGCACCCTCGCTGTAGTGGTCTCGGAGTGTGTCCCGGGGCTTGCCGGGTCCGTCCACTCGGCCTTGCCGGTCAGGAAGCCGGCGCCGGTCGTTGCTGGCGAGGTGACCTTGAAGGTCGCGCTCACGCTGGCGCCCGGCGCGACTGGAGCGCCGAACGTCACCGACGTGCCGGTGGCGCCTGAGACCAAAACGGTCCACCCCGTGGGCACGGAAATGCTCAGCTTGACGCCCGCAGCGGGCGCCCCCGTGGAATTCGTGAACGTCCCGGTGACGTCCTGCGTCGATCTCGGCGTGAACGTCGTGACCCGCGACAGGCTCACCTGCGGCACATCGTACCTGGCAGCCACGATGTTGGCCTGTACCGCATCTGTGGTGGCTTCGGTCGGATATCCGGTCGTCATCACACCCTCATAGAAGGTGCCGGACGAACCGTTGCCGTTGTCACCGCCGGTGCCCAGGAGGATGGCCCCTGCTTGTGCATCGGGTAATAGGCGCTATTGACGAGTGAGCCCGGGCGAACTCCGCTGTAGAAGGTTGTCAATCCTCCCTTCTGCGCGTTGCCGCCGCGAAGATCCCACCGGTTGCCGCCACCGCCATCGACGACGGCGGTCACGAACCGCCAGGAATCGATGGTCGGATCGGCGACGTTCTGCTTCGCGTTGTATCCGGAGAACAGGCCGGCCTCCATGTCGGACATGATCCAAGGGCCGGGACCGTTGCCGCTGCCCCAGGCCGTGGAAGTGCCGAAATAGGTGGTTTCCATGGTGCCGGTGCCCACCGCACGGCCATTCGTCGAGGAGTTGCCGTAGTCAAAGCAGCATCCACTGTCATAATGCGTGCCGTCGATGACGTAGTAGATGCCCTCCGGCTCGTCATCGACCGCGATGCCGGTGGCATTGTTGTTGCGAAACCCCATGCCCGGCATGATGTAGACGCCGTAGGCCTTGTGGCCGCCGAT
>JANYJN010000757.1 GCA_025358475.1 Candidatus Solibacter sp. | reverse complement strand
CCCGCCATATTCAGGCTGATCACCACCAACCCCTGCTGGCGCACTTCGCGCACCGCGGTTTCGATGTCTCCGCCCATCAGCGATCCGGCCAGCACCAGCGCCTTGGCGCGCGGCAGCCGCGCCACCGCGCGCACCGCGTCGGCCAGTTTCCGCTCGCCCACCAGCGGGATGGTGTCCACCGAGATGTGTTCGCCGCGAATGTTGTGCCGGTCCGCCTCGCTCACGGCGCCGATGGCGACCTGCCCCACCTGGGCTCCACCGCCCATAATGATGATGCGTTTGCCGTAAATCGCCTGCAGAGTCTTCACCGTCTCCACGGCGCGCACAATCGGCAGGGCGCGCAGCTCCTCCACCAGAAGCTGCGGGCCGCCGGACAGCACCACTTCAAAATACGTGCAGCCTTCTTCCGGCCGGTTGTCCAGAATTTCCACCGACGTGATGTCGCCTTTATGGCGCGCAATCACGCCCGTCAACTGGTGCAAAACGCCGGTCCCGCCGGTGGCGTGTACCACGATGCCGATGGTGTCTTTCTCCATGTGTCCTCCTAGTGTAGCGCCCGGGAAATAGGCCGCGCCGGCGCGCGATCCTGCTACTCTTGAAAGTTCGGGCAGTCGAAACCAAAACGGAGAACAACGCGTGCAAATCGTGGCTGGAGTGGATCTCGGCGGCACCGCCGTCAACTATACATTGGTCAACGGGGAAGAGAAGTTCCTCATCGAGGGCCTGTGCGAATATCCAGCCCTCTCCAAACAGGGGCCGGATATCTGCCTCCAACAGATCCAAGACGGTCTGGTGATTGCGGCCGGCAGGGCGGGCGTGTCAGTTTCCGCAATCGTGGCCGTCGGTCTGGACACTCCCGGCCCGGCCAGCGCCTCCGGCGTGCTCAGCGCCAAGGGTTCCACCAACTTCGTGCATCCCGACTGGGCGGGCTACGATATCCGCCTCAACCTGGAAAACCGTCTGGGCAAGCCGGTGACGTACCTCAACGACGGCAATGCCGGCGCCCTATGGGGACACTTCACTCTCTTCGGCGGCGAGAGCCGGGAGACCTCGCTTTCGGCCATCATTGGCACCGGTTTGGGCGGCGGCGTGATCGTGGAGGGCGACGTGGTCAAAGGCCGCAAAGGGTTCGGCGGCGAATTGGGCCATGTGCTGATACCCTACCAGAGTATCAACGCCATCCAGGGACTCAATCCGGAATGCAACTGCGGCCGCACTGGATGCCTGGAATCGGTGTGCTCGCTGACGGCCATCGAAAGGTCGTTTCTGCCGTATTTCCTGGCCCGCTACCCCGGCCACGACCTGGGCAGAATGGGCGACCTCCACAAGGCGGCCAAACTGGTCCGCGGTCTGGCGGAGACGGGCGACCCGATGTGCCTCGACATCTTCCGCGTGCAGGCCCACGCCTTGGGACTCTTCTTCGATGAAATGGTGAATACCTTCGACCCCGATGCGTTGATTGTGGGCGGCGGCGCGCTAGAGACGGGCGAAGAATTCCAGCGTTGGTTCACCGGTGAAATTCGCGTGGGTATGCCCCCGCAGCGCGCCGAGCAGGCCGATATTCCGATCTACGTGATGCCCAACGGCGACACCGCCGGCGCCCGCGGCGCCGCCATCGAGGCCCTCAAGCAGGCGCGCCACACCGGTCTCATCTCATAACCAACGTGAACTCGGGCCTAGCCTGCCTATGACCTTGTCGTTTCCACGATTGGGTGTATATTTGGGTGCAGTTGAAGGGAGTGTGCATTTGAAACCACTGCGCCGGATCACGCTTTCAGGCTTCGCCATTCTCGCCGCTATGGCATTTCTGGCGACCCGGGGCGAGGCTCAGGAGGGGCGGGTCCAATTCATCGCGCCCGGCGTCTGGTTCCTCGAGGGCGATCTAACCAATCTCGGCCACTGCAACAGCACCATTATCGAGATGAAAGACTACCTGATCGTGGTGGACGCCAACTTCCCCAGCGGCGCGCTGCTCACGCTGGAAACCGCCCGCCGCATCTCGCC
>JANYJN010000738.1 GCA_025358475.1 Candidatus Solibacter sp. | reverse complement strand
GAAACGAGGTGGGTGCCCCCCGAGCGCCTTCAGGCTTCTCCCTTGCGGCAAACCGCCGGGAGCTTGCTCACCAGCGCCAAATCGAGTCGGACTCCCTATTTTGAGATGTTGGATCAAAATAGAAAGACCGGCACCTGCTTTGCAGGAACGCTCCAGAGCCATGATACCCCAAAAGCCAACGGGGGCGACCGGGCAGGGGCTATTTTCGGAAGACGAACCATTCGCTGGCCGCGAAATTCAGGAGGGAGCACAGCGCTATGGCCAGGCCGCCGGCTAAGTAGTGATGGATATGGAGGCTGCCCACGAAAAGTCTCATCAGGGCGAGGTTGCCGAGGATGGAAATGGCGCCGTTGCCGGTGTGGAAGCGCGCCATGCGGAGCGCGACATCCCGCGCCGCGCCGCGCGGAAGATGCTTCCAGGTGTAAAGCTCGTGCCACACGAAGTTGTGCAGCACCGCGGTTTCCACAGCGAGCGCGGTGGCCACCATATAGTGGAGGTGGAGCGCGCTGAAGAGCAGCGCGAAGGCGCCCATCTGCACCACGATGCCCAAGGCGCCGACCACGTTGAATTTGAGCCAGCGCACGGCGAGCGGCGTCACGGCAGGCGCTCGGCCTCGTAGAGCTGGCGCGTATGCCGCACCGCCGCCCACACCAGCATCAGCGCCATGCCGGCGATTCCCACCGCGCCGCCGATGTCGAAGAGCAACAACCGGTGGCCCAGCAGCCCGACCTGGGGCCGGTAGAACAGCGCGATGTTTCCGATACACAGAAGCAAGCGCAGTTCGGTGGGGCCGAAGCTCCAGAAGGAGAGATGGAAGGTGCCGATGGTGTAAGTCGTAAGATAGACTTCGATGGAAAGCATGAAGTAGGCGATCAGCAGGCCAAGCGCGATGTTCAGGCTCATATATCCGCTCATCCCGAGACCGCCGATCAGGAAGAACGTGCCGATGGCATCGGTAATGTGATCGACATAGAATCCATACCGCGGGCGCAGGCGGTTGCGCACGCGGGCGAGGGTGCCATCCAGACTGTCGCCGAACCAGTTGACGGCCAGCGCCAGAATTACCCCGATCAGCGCGCGGCGGTCCCACCTGGCCGCCCAATAGCAGAGGCCCGCCACAAACATGGCGACGAAACCGAGGAGTGTAAGATGGTCGGAGTTGACCCACGCCGGCATACGCCGCGCCAGCCAGATCAGCGTCTTCTTCTCGACGGCGGCGAGCATGCTAAGTTGTTGGCGTTCGGCGTCGCGAAAGGGCTGAGTAGCCATGAAATCACCATAGCGCTTAATCCGCTGTGGCGCGACGGTTCATCCCGGATACGCGGCGGATATCAAGCCGCAGGGAATCGGCGGCAGCGCAAGGCTGCGCGGCGTCAGCTCCACACCGGCGAGTTGCTGAATTCCGAGGGTTCAATGCCACCCAGGCCGAACTGGACGCGGTGCGCCAGTGGCGATCAGCCGACCCTGCTCAACGGCACGCCCGCGGAGGTGATTTACGGTGACGGGTGCCGACACAGAAGTGGAGCGGCGCTGATGGGAGTCGCTTCTGCGCCAGTATTCTCTCGACCCTACGATGACCTTCGAACCCGGACAATAAAACCGGTATAGTACACTTGTTGTCGATGCGCAATCCGTGGTTGATACGCTTGGTTTTTCTCTCGTTGATTGCCCTGAGCGCTCTGACCCAGACGGTCTCGCCTTCGCCAGCCGCAAAGGTCCGCTGGTATAAGGGCAATCTCCATACCCACACCCTTAACAGCGATGGCGATTCGTCCCCTGACGAAGTCACCAGATGGTATCGTGATCGTGGCTACAACTTCCTCCTCCTCTCCGATCACAATCGCCTCACCGACGCTGCAAGCCTGAATGCCGTGTACGCGTCCAAGGAGCAATTCCTGCTACTCCAAGGAGAGGAAGTGACGGACAGTTACCTGGACAAGCCAATCCACGTGAACGCCTATGATCTCGATACCGAACTGCAACCTAAGCACGGCGACAGCGTGGCGGCCACCATTCAAAACAACGTCGACTCCATCCTAGCCGCCAAAGCGCTGCCCTCCATCAATCACCCCAATTATCAGTGGGCGATTACGGCGGAAGACCTGTTGCGCGTCGAGAACCTGCGCTTGATGGAGGTCTACAACGGCCATCCCACCGTCAATAATGTGGGCGGCGGCGGCTTCCGCTCGCTGGAGGAAATGTGGGACGTCCTTTTGACAGCCGGCAGGCGGATTAACGGCATCGCCGTCGATGACGCCCATGGTTTCAAGAAATTCGGCCGCGAGTTCTCCAACCCGGGCAGAGGGTGGATTCAGGTGCGCGCCGAATCGCTGACCGCGGCGGCGATTCGCGGCGC
>JANYJN010000734.1 GCA_025358475.1 Candidatus Solibacter sp. | reverse complement strand
GGATTGCGCCCGGATATCAAAGCCGTAGTGCACGCGCATCCTCCCGTGGCGACGGGCTTTGCCACCGCCGGACGCCAGCTCAATCTGGCGTTGCTGCCGGAAGTCATCATCGGCCTCGGATGCGTGCCACTGGCCGATTACGGTCTGCCGGGTACGGACGCGCTCACCGAGCCGATGCTGCCGTTGATTCCTAAGTTCGACGCACTCCTGATGGCCAATCACGGCGCTGTCTGCTACGGCGAGGACGTGTTCAAGGCCTACTTCAAAATGGAGACCATGGAGCACTTCGCGCGCATCCATCTGGTCGCCGAGCTTTTGGGCGGCCCCAAGGTTTTGCCGCGCATGGAAGTGGATAAGCTGCTGGATGCGCGGACGCGCTATGGCGTGAAGTCGAAGAGCGCCGGCGAGCCGAATTGCCCGATGGCGGCCGAAGAGACCGGCGGCGGCAGTTGCGGCGGCGGCATTTCGGCCAGCCAGCCGCGCGGCGAGGAAGAACATTTTTATGTATCGCGCTCGGAACTCGTCCAGATCGTGGAAGAGGCTCTCAAGGCGCGCGGTTTGGCTTAGAACGAATTCTCTGGAGACTTAATCGATGGGCGAAGCTTTAGGAATGATCGAAACGCGCGGTCTGATAGCCATGATCGAGGCCGCCGACGCCATGGTGAAGGCTGCCAAAGTCAACCTGGTGGGCTGGGAGAAAATCGGTTCGGGTTACGTCACCGCCATGGTCCGCGGGGATGTGGCGGCCGTGCGCGCGGCCACCGATGCCGGCGCCGCGGCGGCGCGCCGTGTGGGCGAGTTGATCGCCGTGCACGTGATTCCGCGTCCGCACGAGAGCCTGGAATCCATCCTGCCTATCGGCAAGACGCAGGCACAAGGCGCCGGTAAGTAACCGGCGCGAGGAACCTCATGATTCTCGCCCGCGTAGTGGGCACCGTGGTGGCCACGCGCAAAGACCCTCGTCTCGAAGGCAAGAAGCTGCTCATCCTCAAGCCGGTCTCTCCGGACGGTAAGGACGAGAACGGCTACGTGGTCAGCGTGGATACCGTGGGCTCGGGTATCGGCGAACGGGTGATCGCGGTGGCCGGGAGCAGCGCGCGCCTGGCCGAAGGCTGCAAGGATACTCCCGTCGATAACGCCATCGTCGGCATTGTCGACGAGGTGCATCTGGATTAGCCCCATGTACCTGGGTCGTGTGGTCGGTAGCGTCTGGTCCACCGTCAAACACCCGGCAATGACGGGGTGCCGCATGCTGGTGGTGCAGCCGTTGACGCCGGAGTTGGAGAATACCGGAAAGCGGCTGATCTGTACGGACTCCACGGGAGCCGGAGCAGGCGAACTGGTGTATTGGGTCCGCGGCAAGGAAGCCAGTTTCCCTTTTCATCCGGCTGAGCCGCCGGTGGACACGACGATTGTGGGTATCGTGGACGAAATCCACGTCCAACGGACTCTGCCCGCCCAGACCAAACCGCCGGCGCCGGTGCACCGGAAGTCCTCGCGCAAGAACTGACCATGTTGGAATAAATCATGCTGATTGCCCGCGTCATCGGAGACCTGGTCGCCACCCAGAAACATGCCAGCCATGAAGGCCGCAAACTTCTGCTGGTTCAGCCTTTGAATCTGGACGGCACGGACCGCGGCGATGCCGTGGTGGCGCTGGACGCCGTGGACGCCGGAATCGGCGACAAGGTCCTGGTGACCACCGAGGGCTTTAGCGCCATGACCAGCGTGGGACGCCCCAACTCACCAATTGACATGGCGGTGATTGGCTTTATCGATCATATTGAACTGGTTCAAGGGGTCGACTGAGCGCTTGCGGCTCATCACGATCGTGCCCAAAACCAGTCCCAGTCCGAACTTAAGCGCTTCCACCCCCAGGTAGGCGTTGTGGAGCAGCCAGAATCGGGCGTGCTCCTGAGCGGCCATGTCGCCCGGAATGTTACCCCCCGGAATGTACCCCATGGTGCGGCCGCTCATCCCCAACTCCGGGGAGATCCACAGTCGCTGGATTATAGTGAGGGCCAGCATCGCCAACATCACCGCCAGGGAGAACTTCCCTTCCAGCGTGCCGAACAACAGGTAGCCGAAAAACAGCACGGCCAAACCGATCTGCATGTTCTCCCAGTTGTTGAACATCCAGCGGTTCTGCTCCGCCACCGCGTAGCGGAGCATCAATCGGGTTTCCGCTGAACCCAAAGCTTTGGTCTGCGCGACGAACGCCGGGTTGGACTGAGACATGATGGCCTCCACGGTACCGAAACTGCGGGCGCCGTACCAAGCCATCAGAATTCCGCCCCCCAGCCAAACGCCCAGCAGGAAGCATACGATGCGGCGGTAGTGCATGACCTCTGATTCTAGCGCACCGCCTTCGTGGCGCATTGGCCGGTTTTTTTACATACTTGCCCTAAAGGTTTCCGCATTTCCGCCGATTACCCGTCAGTACGAGGTGGTATGCCATTAATGGAAACGAAGAATTTTGGACAGATCTCCTTCGAGCCGGATTCGGAGCTCGAATTTCCGAGCGGGCTTCCAGGTTTTGACAGCCGCAGACGATTTGTGGCGGTCGCTCTTACGGAATCCGAACCGCTCATCTACCTACAAAGCCTGGAAGACCCGGGCCTGTGTTTCATCACGATGCCGATTCTGGCCGTGGATCCGCGTTACAAGCTCACCGTGAGCGACGATGATTTGGCCCAGTTGGGGATGCCCCACGGACGCCAACCGCGCATTGGGGAAGACGTCCTCTGCCTGACAGTACTTTCCGTGTGCGAGACCGGGCCCACCGCCAACCTGCTGGCGCCCGTTGTGGTCAACCTGCGCAACCGCCGTGCGGTGCAGTCTGTTCCCACGGAATCGGATTACTCTCACCAGTTTGCCTTGATGCCAGCAGAGCCGGTAGCATGCTGATGATGTCGCGCCGGGAGGGGGAAACAATCCTCATTGGCGCAGACATTGAGATTGTCATTGCACGTATCGGGCGCACGCGGGTGAAGGTGGGAATCCGGGCGCCCCGCGAGACCCCGGTAATCGCTCGCGAAGTAAAGCTGATACGCGAGGAAAATCTGAGGGCGGCGGGCGCCACCGCGTCCGGCTTCTCGGGTCTCATTGCGCGGCTCCACCCTCCGGCTTAGCATCCTGCGTGGTTTCGACGGAAAGAGCAACCGGCAGGCTGCCAGCAGAGTGCGAGAAAGGATTTCGCCATGGGCATTTCGATTTCGACGAACGTGAGTTCACTCAACGCGCAACAGAATCTGCGCATCAACAGCGAGTTTCAAGCCGGCGTGATTCAACGCCTCTCCTCCGGCTATCGCATCAGCCGTTCCGCCGACGACCCCACCGGCCTGGCGCTTGCCAACCGGTTCCGCACCGACAGCGCGGACTTAAGCCAGGGCGTGCGCAACCTCAACGACGGAATCAGCCGACTCCAAATCGTGGATGGCGGCATCGACAACATATCCAAAATTATCGACAGGCTGAAGGTACTGGCAACCCAGTCCGCCTCGGACTCGTTCATAGGAGACCGTAATACTCTGGACTCGGAGTTTCAGACGCTGCTCGCGGAGGTGGACCGCCAGGCAGCCTCGATCGGGCTAAACTCGGGCGGGCAATACGCGCAGGTGCTGCCGGTCTTTGTGGGCGGCAGCGCAGGCTCATCGGGCGTCACGCTGAGTATCGATTTAAGCGCCTCGGCGGTAGATACGAGGGGATTGGGTCTGGGGGGTGCGAAGGGCATGCAGGCAGTGGCGGGGAGTGCCAACATCGGCCCTACCTCCATTGATCACACGGTCGCACAGATTGTAAAGGATGCGAGCAACACCACCGCCACGGCAGGGTACACGGATTTCTATCTTTCGGGTCCGGGCTTTTCCGGCGCCAGCCAGGTGAAGGTTTCGGTCAATTTGTTAAGCGCTACTACTCTCATTGGCCTGGCTGCCTCCATCAATGCCGCCATCCAGGTGGCCGCCAACGGCACAATGCCAGGCGCGGCGGCTTTGCAGAAGGCCGGCATTGTGGCGTCGGCCTACAATGGCCAGCAACTCGCGTTCACTTCTCCCGATACTCCATTCCAGGTGGAGGCGGGTGATGTCATGGCTAATGCCCTCATGGGCAATCTGAAGGGCACGGCCGGCACGGCTCTCGCCACCACGGTTAGTGGAGTAGTCACGGCGGCTGCGAATGCTGTGTTCGTACCCACCAACGTCACAGTCCGGATCACCGGGGGTAGCCTGACGGTCCCTGTGGATATCACGCTGAATCCGGCATCCACCACCACGGCCCTGGCTATAGCCGACCTTACTACGCTGGTTAGCGGCAACGCGCAATTGAAGGCTGCCGGAATTTCCGTGAGTGGCGCCCCAGCGGGGCCGCTGACCTTCACCAGTGCACGCGGCGAAATATTCAGCGTCGAAGCCACCGGCGATACCGCCGATGCGCTGGGGCTGGGGTCGTTCGCGGCCGGTTCCGGCGGCGCCGTTGACTACACCAGCATTCAGGGAGGCGCCTACGACAATACAGTTTCGACGGGCATCGCGCAACTGGAGTTCTCGCTCAACGGCGGAGCCTCTATCGCCATACCCGGCATCGACCTCTCGGCCGGAGATGCAATCGCACCGAATTCCCGTTCCGGAGCCGACCTTCAAAAAACTCTCAACGATGCATTCGCCGCCAATCCGGCCTTGCAGGCCGCGGGTCTGGTGGCGACGTTCAATGGATCCAACCTCACCATCGGGTCCAGCAACAATACCTTTTTCCGCATTAACGCCGGTGCCGGTGGCGCGTCGGCGGACATTGGTTTTGGGACCAGTGGCGCCGCATTCACCTTGCCCTTGACGGTGGCAACGGCAACCAACAACACTATCGATTCCAGCGGAGCTACAGCCGTTTCCCCCCTTTCATTCGCCGCCCTGTCCTACGGCAACGACGGCCAGACCGTTACCGTCTCGGCCACCGACCCTGCCGGCGCCTTGAAAACCGCAACCATTACGCTGCGCAATAACAGCCAGGGACGGGAGGGCCGTAGCATCGACGAAGCCATCGCGGCCATCAATGCACAACTTCAGCAGAGCGGCGGAACACTCCAACAAATCGTGGCCGTAAAAGAGACTGTGGGCGGCGCGGAACGGATTAATTTTCTGAGCGGCTTGCGTTCGTTCCATGTGAGCGCGGCCAATTCGATGAACGGCAACGGATTGAACGGCGGCGTTGCCGTTTCTGAGGCTTCCTCTCCTATTGCGTCTCTGATTAACGTATCGGTTGCCACGAGGGATGGCGCCCTGCTGGCGCTGACGGCCATCGTGGGCGCCGTCAATGCGCTGGGAGCCACCCAAGCCGTGGTAGGCAAGGCCGAAAACCAGTTAACTTATGCCATTGACCTGTCACAGTCCCAGGTCACCAATTTTTCCTCGGCCGAATCGCGCATCCGCGACACCGATATGGCCGCCGATGCGGCCAACCTCACCAAATCCCAAATCCTAGAGCAGGCTTCCATGGCTGCCATGGCACAGGCTAACACTGCGGCGCAGGCCGTTCTTGCCCTGCTGAAGGGTTAGCGATCGATGCGTAGCGGCAGCGATTCCATTCTGGTTCCCGGCACGCTCCTTGTGCACATCCCTACTAGTAATGATGGCGGCTCTTCGTGCGCGGCCGGTTCTTTTTCTTGCGAACTACAAAAAAACATGCGCGGTATTCATAACTTTCCAAAACGGACCGAAATGATTAGTGTCCGGCAAGATGCCGGTAACAAACTTGAAAGGACTTCAAAATGATATCCATACAGACTAACGTAAACTCCCTCGTCGCCCAGCAGAACCTGAGCGTCACCAGTGCATTCCAGAGCAAGACCATCCAGCAGTTGACCTCCGGTTATCGGATCAACTCCTCTGGCGACGATGCTGCCGGCTTGGCTGTGGCCAACAAATACCGCAACAGTGTTGCGGAACTGACGCAGGGCGTCGCCAACGGCAACGATGGCGTCGCGTCGCTCCAGATCATGGACAGCGGCATGACCAACATCGGGCAGATGCTCGATCGGTTGAAGACGCTGGCGATGCAGTCGTCCTCCGACGGGTTCTCGGGCGGAGTCACCGGACGCGCCACCCTGAACGCCGAGTTTCAGACGGACATTAAAGAAATCGACCGCCAGGCGCAGTCCATCGGCCTGAACAGCGGCGGCACGTTTGCCAAGAGCCTCTCCATTTACTTGGGCGCCGGCAGCGGCAGCACGAGCGCGGCGAACGCTGTCGTAACCGTAGATCTGTCCAAATCCACCGTGGACACACAGAGCCTGGGCCTGAAGGGCGTGCAGGCAGTGAACACCAACACTTATGATCTGGGCGGCGCCAGCACTACCAGCGTTCGCGCGATCCTGAACGATGCGGGGAATGGCGCTTCGGGCGGCAATCCGGTCGGAACCACCGGATTCAGCTTCTTCGGAGCTGGGTTCTCTAACGCGGACGGCGCCACCACCAACCTCGGCGTAACCATCAACGTCAATCTGAACGGCGTCGGCGACACCAAGAGTCTGGTGGACGCGGTCAACGCGGCGATCCAGGTGCAGTCGCAACAGCCCACCGGGCAAGCGTCGGCTTTCAAGGCCGCCAATGTTCAGGCTTCCGTAGTTACGGACGCGAGCGGAAATCAGAAGCTGGCGTTCTCATCGGCTACCTCCGCTTTCGAAGCGAAGGCCAACGATAAGACGTCCAATGCTCTGACGGGCAACTTTGCCGCCGACGGTACCAGCGCCGCGAGCGGCGCCCAGTTGGGTACGACCATAACAGGCGGAACCAACGCGACTGCCGGCACCACCGACTTTAGGGCCGCTGCGGTCACTCTGACGGTGAACGGTGGGGGAGCGAGCGGCCCTAAGAGTATCGTATTGAATCAGAATTACGCCACCATGGGGGCTATTGTCATTGATATGAACGCCCAGTTTGACGCGGCGTTCGGTGCGGGTAATATCGTGGCATCCGGGGTCGCAGCCAGCAAGTTCACCTTCGCAAGTGCTGTCACTGTCGGCGCGATTACCGTTTCCGGCAGTGGGAACACGGCGAGCCTTATTACGCTTGGGCTTCAGAGTGTCGCAGGCACCACCTCGGGCACATCGGCCACGACCGGGGCGACTTACAGCACCACGGTCTCCGCCGGTTCGTTCGAAATGGCCAGCGCCAGCAGCGGTTCGACCTCGGTCAGCAACCTCAAATGGGGGGGCACTCTGACCGCCAACCAATCGATCGCGATTCACGCCGCGGACTCCACCGGTGCGGCCCACGCGCTCACAGTTGATCTGACTGCCTCCGAGACCACGGTTGATCAAGCAGTTGGGTTGATCAATGACAAACTGCAAAAGAGCAACGATTCCACTCTCCAGCAGATCACGGCGGTAGCGGTCACCGACGCCGGCGTGACGAAGATCAACTTCGTCAGCACCTTGAGCAACTTCTCCATAGCTCTGGGCACCACCGCGAGCTCTAAGGGTATCACCGATGCCTCCGGCAACCAGGGCAACACCACCCAGGCCCTGCAGGTTGGCTCCGGCGGCTCATCGGACATCAGCACCGTGACAGGCGCCCAGGCTGCCGTCAAAGCGATTTCCGCCGCCGTCTCGGCTCTCGGTTCCGCTCAGGCCGCCATCGGTAGGGGCCAGAACCAGTTGAACTACGCTGTCAACCTGGCACAATCGCAGATCACCAACTTCACGGCCGCCGAATCGCAAATCCGCGATACCAACGTGGCCCAGCAGGCCGCCAACCTCTCCAAGGCCCAGACCCTGTCGCAGGCTTCGATTGCTGCCATGGCCCAGGCCAACTCCGCGCCTCAGGCTGTTCTTAGCCTCCTGAGGGGCTAATCCTAACCACTAACCTGGCGGAAGGGCAGCTCTTACGGGCAGCTCTTCCGCCAAGCTAAAGCTTCGGGCCGGATAGGACGATCTGTTCTATGCCGGCCCTGGAGTATTTTATGGGATCAATCAGCAACTCGGTTTTCAAGGGCGCCAGCGCCTTTTCCTCGGATTTCGCCAACGTGATCAACCGCGCCGTGGCGATCGCCGCGCTGCCCATCCAGGTGTTGACCACAAATAAGGCCACCCTGACCACTCAATCCGAGGAGATAACCAAGCTAGAC
>JANYJN010000110.1 GCA_025358475.1 Candidatus Solibacter sp. | reverse complement strand
ATGCCCAGCCGTTCCACGCGCTCCGCGGTTTGCCGGATGCCGGCGGTATCGCACAGCTTCACCGGGATGCCGCTGATGGAGGCGGTCTCGCTGACCAGATCGCGCGTGGTGCCGGGCGTCTCCGTCACGATGGCGCGGTCCTGTTCCAGCAGGCGGTTGAACAGGCTGCTTTTGCCGACGTTGGGGCGTCCCACGATCGCCAGCGTCAGCCCCTGCCGCACCAGTCCACCGTACTGGAAACTTTCGGCAAGTTGCCGCGTGCCTTGGAGGATGGGCGCCAGGCGGCGCAGGATTTCTTCCGCCGGGGCCACGCTGACATCGTCCTCCGCGAAATCGATGCCGGCCTCCAGCAGGGCGATCAGTTCCACCAGCGGTTCCTTGAGCGGCGCTACGCGGCGCGACACCGAACCATCCACCTGTTGCGCCGCGATGCGCGCCTGATAAAGTGTAGTGGCGTCGATCAGGTCGCGCACGGCTTCGGCTTGCGGAAGATCGATGCGCCCGTTCAGAAAGGCGCGGAGCGTGAACTCGCCGGGTTCGGCCAGGCGCGCGCCACCCTCCAGGGCGCGTTGCACGGCGTGGCGCAGCACGACGGGCGAACCGTGGCAGGCGATCTCCACCAGGTCCTCGGCGGTATAGGATCGCGGACATTCGAAGAAGGTGACCACCACCTGGTCGATTGTCTGGCCCTGCGCGTCCAGCAGGTGCGCCAGGTGCGCCTGCCAGGGACGCCATCCGGCGGGAGAGAGGAATTTTGCGGCGATGCCGCGCGCTTGCGCACCGGAAAGGCGCACAATGCCCAGGCCGGCGCGTCCGGGCGGAGTCGAAATGGCGACGATGGTATCGGCGAGTCGCAACGGCTAACCACCCTTCGACCATGAGAGAAAAACAAATGGCCGCCGGTGGCCGCCGGTGAACGCCGATAAACACAAGACGCTTATCCGCGTTTACCTGGGTTTATCGGCGGCCATAGACTACCTGCGCGGGCCGCGCGGGCCGCCGCGGTCGCTGCGTCCACCACCGGGACCACCGCGGCCACCGCGGTCGCGACGGTCGCCGCGCGGCGGCCCACCACCCCCGAGATCGTCCGGGCGCGGCCCGTCGTACATGGAGCGGCGCGGCGGTTCGAGACTGCGCGGGGGTTCGGGAAGGCTGGCCATGCCGGCGGGATAGACCACCACGTGCCGGCCCGGACCGGCGCCGCAGCTTTCGCTGCGCACCGCGGGTTCATTGCGCAGCGAGAGGTGGATCACCCGGCGCTCGCGGCTGTTCATGGGGTTGAAACGGAAATGCTCGCCGGTGCGCTTCGCCCGGTCGGCGGCGGCCACCGCGCTGAGCCGCAACTCTTCGATGCGCAGCAGGCGGTAATCGTTGGCGTCGAAGGAAATGCGCGAATGGTCTTCGCTGGGCATGCGCAACATTTCCATGGTGACGTGTTCCAGCGCGAGCAGCAGCTCCGCGCGATTGTGCAGCAGCAGGTCCACGTCGGGGCCGCTGAACTTGACCATCACGTCCGGGGTCTCGAAATCTTCGTTCGCAGGCGCAGCGTCCTGAATTTCGTAGGTCAGCTTGATGCCCCCGTTTTGCAGGGTGGCGTCCAGAAACCCGTCGATGCGGAGGCCGATCGCGGCCACGGAGTACTTTCGTTCAGTCAAGGGTTATTTCCTGCCGATCTTTTTAATAGGTCCAATCGACTCGGCGGCATGAGTCGCCATCGAGGTCTTATTGAAGAACCACTGCTGCCCCATGCTTACCAGATTGCTGGTCAAGTAGTATAATACCAGCCCGCTGGGGAAATTATAGAACATGAAGCCGAACACCAGCGGCATGAACATCATCATCTTCTGCTGCGACGGGTCTCCCCCCGCCTGCGGCGTCATTTTCTGCATGATGAACTGGCTGGCGATCATCACCAGGGGCAGAATCTTGATTTGCCAATGTTCGGGCTGCGAAAGATCCGTCACCCACAGCCAGGGCGCGCCGCGCATCTCCACAGAGACCGTGAACACCTTGTAGAAAGCGAAGAAGAAAGGCATTTGCAACAGCATCGGCAGGCAGCCGCCCATGGGGTTGACGCCATGCTTCTTATAGAGCGCCATGACCTCTTCGTTCTGCTCGCCCTTCTTGGGGTCGCGCAGGCCGATATTCTTGAATCTGGCGTTGATGGTGTCGATCTGCGGCTTCAGCGCCTGCATCTTGCGCATCGACTTCATGTTGCTCAGCTTCAGCGGGAACAGCACGAAGTTGATGGCCACCGTGACCACGACGATCGCCCAGCCGAAGTTACGCACCAAGTGATCGTTGACGTAGTTGACGATCAGGAAGAGCGGTTTGGCCAGAAAGGCCATCCAGCCGAAATCCACCACCGATTCCAGCTTGGGGTTGATTTTCTTCAGCAGGTCGATATCTTTGGGGCCGACGAAGACTTCGAAGCGGTTGACCGGGCCATCGCTGATGGCCACGCCGCTCAACGGCACCGCCGTCGCTTCTGTAGTTGTCTTGACTGTGTCTTCAAATGTGACGGTCTGCATCACGCTGTTGCCTTCCGCCAGGAAGACAGCGGCGAAGTAGACATCGGCAATCCCGGCGAAACTATAATTGCCGCCGCTATGGACCGGCCCTTTGGATGCTGATTTGGGCGCTTGTTCCACCAGTTTGTTCGCCGCCACGTCGAAATACAGGGTACGCTGGTTGCCGGCCGCGCTAGTGATGGTGAGATCGCCGAACCCGCCGCGCCACTGGAGCATGTGGGGCACCGGCTTGCCGTCCAGTGTGACCTCGGTCGAGGCCGTCGAAAGATAGCTCGCCTTCTGGAAGCGGAAGACCTTGCGCACGCTGATGTGCCCGTCGGAGAACTCGTAGGTGACGCCCAGGCCGTCGGGGTCGGCGGTCTGCTGGTACCAGGTCCAGTTGACATTGACGAGGGGCTTCTGTTCCGGGAAGTACAAGGAGTAGGGGTGATCCATGCCCGCCGCGGTGTTGACCAGGTCCAGCGTCTTGTTGTCGTTGCCCTTGGCCTTCTTGAGCTGCCAACTGCGTAGTGTGCCGCCCTGATTGCTGAAAGTAATCTTGTACAGGTCGGTTTCGATGACGAATGCGGGCGCGGCTTTCTGCGGCGTGGCGCCCACCGGCAGGGGCGCGGCAGCCACCTCGGCTTGCGCGGCCGCGGCGGCAGCGCCCACCGGAGGCACCGTGAGTTCGGCCGCGGGCTGGGCGCCGGGCGTCGCGGGCGTGCCCGGAGTTCCTAGGGAGGCAGTCTGCCCGGCCGCGTCCTTCTTGCCGGCGGGTGGGGCCTGCGACTTGAAGACGTAGGGCGTCAGGAACATCACCGCGCCCATCAGGAGGAAGGCAATCAGCAGCCGCACTTCCATCGACATTTCCTTCGGCTTCGTCGCCGGAGTCTTGCTACCGCCATTTACCGATTCGGCCATTGCTGAGATATTCCGTTAGAAAGGTTTACCGGACGGGATCGTAGCCGCCGGAGTGAAAGGGATGGCAGCGCGCCAGACGGCGCAGCCCCATCCAGATGCCCTTCCGAGCGCCGTGGCGCTCCACTGCCTCGTGCATGTAATCCGAACAGGTCGGATAGAAACGGCAGGCCGAGGGAAGAAGGGGGGAAACTGCAAACTTATACACTTGAAGCGCGCGGGTCACGATCCATTGCATCGCTGAAATAGACGTTCCACTTCCCGGCGAAGTTCCGCTACCGGTGCATCGAAGGCTTTGCGCCGCGGATTGATGACGATGGACCACAGTGGGCTCAACTGATCCAGGTGGAGGCGCACCGCCTCGCGGACCCGCCGCTTGATGCGGTTTCGCACCACGGCTTTGCCGAGCGCGCGAGGGCAGGTGAAACCGATATGCGGACCCTCCGGCTGCGGTTCACGCACACAAAATGCCGCAAAGAAGGGCCCGGTGAACCGGGAACCCTCGTCATATACCCTGCGGAAGTCTTTGGAACGCAGCAGACGGACACGTTTGGGAAAACCAGAGATGGAGACTACCTCTCGGAGCTTACGGTCAGTTTCTTGCGCCCGCGTGCGCGGCGCCGGGCCAGAACGGCGCGTCCGTTCTTGGTTTCCATACGGGTGAGAAACCCATGCGTCTTGGCGCGGTGGCGGTTATTCGGTTGAAAAGTACGTTTCGGCATGTTAGTTCAAGCATTTAGTATAGATCACCGGGAGGCCGGGCGGCAAATCGCCGGGTGGCGGAGGCTGCCGACGCTGGACTCGCCTTAGGTTTTCATCCGCGAGGATGTTGGGAGCATCGGTAGTCCAGCTAAAGTCGCACCCCGGCCGAGGGGCAGGGTGGGGCTTAGCCCAAGGGCTTAGCCCCCGGTACGAAGTGTTCAGGCCGCCTCGGTCCCTTGCCGTCCCGGTACCGGCAACTGCAACGTCAACGAGATTCGCCGGTACGGAACTCGCGGGATGACCGATCCCCGGGCTCCGCGGCTGAGATGAACAAAGCCGTATCGCTCCATTGTCTTCAGCGTCCTGGACAGATTCGATTTCTTCCGCCCGGAGAGTTCCGCCAGTCGCGCCAGCGATTCGGGGGTGGATTCGGCGATGATCCCCAGCAGCGCACGGTTGCGCTCGGATAGGACCCTGGCGAAGCTTTCAGCCGATGTGAACCACACCTTCGGCTCGCCAGCCGCGGGTCTGTACTCGCCGCGAGCTATCGCCACCGTCCGGGCTTTCATCTGTTCGTAACTTGCAATCCCAACGCGTAGCGTCCTCATTAGATCACTCCGTTCTCTTTCAAGAGTTTGTCCACCTCGGCCCAAAAGTTCTCCAGGAGCGTGGGTGCATCTTTGAACCGATAAGGCCGAACAGTCTCCAAGCGATGCCTGTGGTCAAGCGGGCCCCGGCTTTTGCCACCGGGCCCCTTCGACTCCCGGACGGCATGGGCGTTGTCAAATCCGACCAGCCGGCTGCCGGTCGGACCGTGCAGCGTCAACGAGTAGTTCAGCCCATGAGGCCGGCCGGGGGTGGACGCTACCCGGCAGACTGAGAACCGAACCCAGTATTGGCCTTTTGTATCGACCACGAATACCTGGCCATCGAGATCCAGCAGCACTTCCGCGCCCGCATCCCGATCTTGCCATTTCATCACCACAAGGTTATCACCCACTGATAACCCTTTGCAAACGATCCCTTGCCGGGGCTTGCCGGGGGCAGCCAGACTTCTCCCGCTCCGCCTACGCCCGTGGAACACCAACCTCCGCCGTTGCGTACTCCCTGAAGGGATGATAACTTCGTGAAGAGGCGGGCACGGCATTTAAGATGCTCAAAGGCACGTCGGAGGTAGCCGTGACAGCCCATCAACTCGGAGATCCATCACAACAGCCGGGGCGCCCGGGCCGCGGCATCACCTTCTGGGTTACGGCGCGCGAGGCCTTCTGGATTGCGCTGGAGGCGCTGCGCAGCCACAAACTGCGCTCCTTCCTCACGTTGCTCGGCGTGGTCATTGCCACCACCACGCTGATTGTGGTCATGTCGGTGGTCAACGGCATGAACCTCTATATCGCGGAGCATATCGCCAACCTGGGCACCAATACGTTCGTGCTTCACCAGTTCCAATGGGCGCAGGGTTTCGATTCCTTCCTCAACGCACGGCGGCGCAACAAGCCGATTCGCGTGGAGGACTACGAGTTTCTGCGGGACAACCTCCAGGGGTACCAGCAAATCGGCGCCATGGCCCAGCTCATGCCCAATCCACCCGCCCGGTACAAGGGTCACGTGATCGACGAGGTCAGCGTGAACGCGATGACTCCCAGCTTTGCCGATATCGGCCGCGAGAAAGTCGAGAAGGGGCGCTATATCAGCGACGCCGATTACCAGCACAACGCCCGGGTGTGCGTGATCGGTCAGGATCTGGTGGAAAAACTGTTCCCCAACGCCGATCCTCTGGATAAAGAGATTCAACTGGCGGGCCTTCCCTTCCACATCGTCGGTGTCACCGAAAAAGTCGGCAGTACGTTCGGACAAAGCCAGGATAACTTCGCCATCGTTCCCCTGAGCACTTTTCGCAGCATCTGGATGGGCCGTCCGGAACTCCTGGTTTTCATTAAGTCGCCGGATAGCCCGCATATGATGGAACTCCAGGACGAAGTCCGCGCATTGATGCGTACCCGCCGCCACGTCCCCTATCGCGAGGAGGACACGTTCGGCATCAATGCTTCCGACACGCTGATGAGCGCCTGGAAGAACCTGACCGGCACCATCTTCGCCGTGACCATCGGGTTGGTGGCCGTATTCATGGTGGTGGGTGGAATCGTCATCATGAACATCATGCTGGCCAGCGTGACGGAGCGCACGCACGAGATCGGCATCCGCAAATCGTTGGGAGCGCGCCGCCGCGACATACTCTGGCAATTCGTCTTTGAATCCGGCATGATGGCCAGCATGGGCGGCATCGCGGGCGTGCTCTTATCCATCCTCATCGCGCGCATAGTGAACATGTTCTTCACCGCCGAGGTTCCTCTTTCCGCGGTGGCCGTGGGCGTGGGCCTATCCGCCGGCGTCGGCCTTTTTTTCGGCATCTACCCCGCCAGGAAAGCGGCCCAGCTTGAGCCCATCGAGGCTCTCCGATCGGAGAATTGAAATTCCCCATGCCGCAAGCCTACCGTCAACACGTTGGAGAGAATCTGCTGCTGGCGATGGACACCCTCCGCACCCACAAATTCCGCTCTTTCCTCACCATCCTCGGCGTGCTGATCGGCACTACCACGGTGATCGCGGTAACTTCCATCATCGCCGGGTTGGACAAGCAACTGGTGGACGTGGCCGAGCAATTCGGCACCCGCACGCTATGGGTTTATAAGCTGCAACTGGGCGCGCCCCACGCCATGACGCGGGAAGAGAGGCTGCGCCGGCCCCTCAGCTACGAGGACGCCATGGCCATCAAGGAGCAGGTCCCCTCCGCCGCCACGGTTTCCGTGGAGCTGTTTCGCGAAATGGGAGAGTTCGGCTTGCCCCCCGTCACCGCCAGGTACAAGGGCCAGGACATGAACGATGCCCTCTTCGTCGGCGTAACCGCAGACCACTTGCGGCTCATCAATGCCACGCTGGGCGAGGGCCGATTCTTCAGCGAAGCCGAAGACCTGCACCGCCGCGACGTCGCCGTGATCGGCAACGGGGTTCGCGAGAGGTTCTTCGCGCATGCGGACCCTTTGGGCAAGACTATTCTGGTGGACGGCCACACTTTGGAAATCGTCGGCACCCTCACCAAATTCAAATCGTTCCTGGGCGACGATCAGAACGATAAGGCCATCCTCATCCCCTACCACTCCTTCCAAAAGGCCTACCCCGAGGCCAAGGATAACTTCATCTGCGTGCTTGTGGAGCCGGGCAGAATGGATCAAGCCAAGGACGAGGTGACCGAACTGCTCCGCCGCCGCCGCCGCGTCAAACCCGCCGACCCCGACAACTTCGGCATCTCCAGCGCCGAAAGTCTCATCGGCCAGTTCCGCCAGATCATCAGCATGGTCGGCCTGGTCATGGTGGTGATTTCCTCCATCGGCCTGCTGGTGGGTGGCATAGGTGTGATGAACATCATGCTGGTGTCGGTCACCGAACGGACGCGGGAAATCGGCGTTCGCAAGGCCGTCGGCGCGCGGCGCAGCGATATCACGTGGCAGTTCCTGCTGGAAGCCATGACCTTGACCGCATCCGGCGGCCTGATCGGCATTCTGGCCGGCTGGCTGCTCAGCCTGGCGATTCGCACGTTCGTGCCCAGCCTGCCTTCCACCGTACCGCTGTGGAGTGTCATCGCCGGATTCAGTGTGGCCACCAGTGTCGGTCTGTTCTTCGGCCTCTGGCCGGCGGTGAAGGCGGCCCGCCTGGACCCCATCGCGGCCTTGCGCCACGAGTAGCGCGGCGTATCTCGCACAGCCCGCATGGCGGCCTTCCGCCGGCTGGCAAGCTAAAGCATGCTTCACCAATGTTTCACGAAGTTTCAACTGCTTATTGGGTTGTTCTACACCCCGGCCCTAGGCGCAGCCGTTTTGGCGACTCTGCTCCAGTTGAACGTGGAGAGTGCGGGCTAACGCTCCCTTAGAACCTGGGAAATAGTGCGGTTCGCAGGCGAAAGCGCCCGCACCCCCACGGGCAAGTCGTTTGCATGCAAAGGTGGGGCAGGCGCTTTCAGCTTCTTACGGTCGCGGCTCTGATCGGGGCACAGGAGTGGCACTCGCTCCGCCCCACCATTTCCGGCCTCCCCGTGCTGTAATGGACTTTTCCTTTCCGCGGTCTTTGGATCTCGATGGTATTTCCACACGCACGGCCAGTCTGGGCCATAATTCTCGCCGTCGCCGGACTATTTGCGCTGGACGCGCTTGCCTTTCGGACCGGTCTCTACACTTCCATCCTGGAACCGGAGTCCACCACCGGGCGATTCGAACTCATCCTGCGGCGCGAGCAAGTGGCCCAACCGTGGTACGGCCCTAACCTGGTCGTCACCGTGGGCGACTCGCGCTTCGCCTATTATCCGCGCGTCGCCAATCAGCAGACGGCCACCACCGGATTCGCCTTCCGCCACGCCGGAGTGGCCGGCACCGACGCCCGGGCATGGTACTTCATGCTCCGCGATCTCGATCCCCATCGCAACGCGTATCGCGCCATCGTCATCGGCGTGGACGATTACGACGACGAGGACGGCGCCTACGATATCGGCGACGACCTGGCCACGCTGCACTATACGGCCGCCCGCCTGCGCATCAGCGATATCCTCCCGTTCGCCCTCTCGTTCAAAGACTCTCACGCTCGCTGGGAGGCATTCCGCGGCAGCCTGCTCAAAGGCACGCTGTTCCAGCGCGACCTGCTGGCGTTTCTTTGCCATCCTGCGAAACGCATCGCGGACGTGGAGTTCACCAATCACGGCTACGAAGAGTGGACCTACGGGTACGTCGACTCGGACAAGAACGTGGTGGGGCTGAAGATCGACTGGACCACCCTCACGGCGACCGTTCCACCGGGCAACGACGTACTGCGCGACCAGTTGAACCGCTTCGTGCTCTACCGGCCGAACCCCCAGACCGGGCGGCACGCGGCGTTCCGCCGCAAATGGTTCGGGCAACTGCTGGATCGCTACCGTGGGACAGCTACTAAAGTGGTGTTTGTGCGGCTTCCGCGCGGTCCCATCCCCCGGCCGGATTACCTGGTGCAAAAGAAGAGCAGCTCGATCCGCGAATTCGCCGCCCGGCCTGGCGTCCTCCTGGTTGATGAGCACGCCTTCGATTCCCTGGAGACGCCGGAACTATTCAAAGACGCATTTCACCTGAACGATGCGGGGTGCTCGCAGCTATCCGTGCGCATGGCACATGAGGTCGGCAAGCTGCTGCGGTGATGCACCATGCTGTTTAATACCACCCAATTCTTCCTGTTCCTGGCCGTCGTGCTGGTCCTTTTTTATACCGCCCCGAGGGCTTGGCGCAAGTACATCCTGCTGGCCGCCAGCTACTACTTCTATGCCAGTTGGAACGCCAAATTCATCGCCCTCCTTCTGACGTTGACGGTGATCGATTATTGCGCGGGCCTGTGGCTGGAGCGCGTGGCGCCGGGGCCGCGGCGCAAGACGGTGTTGATTTTCAGTCTCGCGGCCAACCTCGGGTTTCTAGGCTTCTTCAAGTACTATAATTTCCTGGCGGCTAACCTGGCGCTGGCCATGGGACGGCCCCCGCACTCCTTTTTCCTGGAGATCGTGCTCCCGCTGGGCATCAGCTTCCACACCTTCCAAAGCATGTCCTACGTGGTGGACGTCTACCGCGGCCACCAGCCCGCGGTGCGCAACCCGGTGGACTACGCCTTGTACATCTGCTTTTTCCCGCAACTGGTGGCGGGGCCCATCGTCCGCGCACGCGATTTTTTCCGCGATCTGTGGGGCTGGCAGCCGCCTTCGCCCGACGACGTCGCACGCGGCGCTTTCCTGATCGCGCTCGGCCTGACCAAGAAAATGGCGTTTGCCGACCAGTTTGCCAAGGTGGCGAACGGGTATTTCGGCAACGTCGCCGCCCACCCCGGCGCGCTCGCGGCCTGGAGCGGAGTTTTCGCCTTCGCGCTACAGATCTATTTCGATTTTTCCGGCTACACCGATATGGCGATCGGCATGGCCAAGCTGTTCGGGTTTCACTTCCCGATCAATTTCCGGCGTCCTTACCTGGCAGCTAGCGTGACGGATTTCTGGCGGCGCTGGCACATTTCGCTCTCCAGTTGGCTGCGCGACTACCTGTATATTTCGCTGGGCGGCAGCCGCGGCGGGCGCTGGCTCACCTACCGCAACCTCATCCTTACCATGCTGCTGGGCGGGTTATGGCACGGCGCCAGTTGGAATTTCCTGATCTGGGGCGGCTATCAGGGGGCGCTGCTCGCCATCGAGCGCGCTCTGCGGGGCGAGCCCCAGCCGGCAAGCGGCGATTGGGGTTGGACCTACCCGATACGGGCCCTGCTGACCTTCGTTCTGACGCTGGTTGGATGGGTATTCTTTCGCTCCGCCGACCTGCCGCAGAGCGTCCAGGTGCTCACACAGATGTTCGGCAGCAGCGGTGGGCACATCCTGCTGGAGCCTTGGCATTTTGGCTTGGCGGCACTGGCCTTGATGCTGGCGATCGGCGAGGAAAAGTGGGAGTGGTTCGAGCGCGCCATACGGGCGCCCATGCCGGTCTACGCGGCGGCGATGGCAGCGATGCTGTTCTGCCTGGAAGTCTTCGGCGTTCTGGACGCGGCCATACCGTTCATCTACTTCCAGTTCTAGCGGCCGATGTGGGGCGGCGTCTGCACCATGGAAAGCAGCAGACAAACCACCACTAAGATTGCCAGTGCCGATGCGACGATCATAAGCTCCACCCCGATCCACCTGGCAAGGAGCAATTAAGGGGCCGTTTGATTTCAGGGGCTTTTCGTGAAGATTCCGGCGGCGAAGCTTGCCAGGTGCGGCGGAATTGCCGCATCTCTGTGTCAGAAGTACCGTCGGCATGGTGGGTCAGGCGCTTTCGGCTGCAACGCTTGATCCAGCCTGGCGGTTGGCAGGCTGAAGACCCTGGTTTATGCCTGGGGCAATTCTGCACAAATTGTGGGGCAGCCATTCCTGGCTGCAGCCGGCTTTTAGCCGGCCTTGCCGACCACGAAGACTCGCTAATGGCCCGAAAGAGGCGCCTGAAAGGCGGCTGCGGGCAAGATTGCCCGCCCCACGAACTCAGTGGCATTGGGCTGAAGACCTGCCCCACTGAACCTATTCGGGCTTACAGGCGCCCAGATTTACCGCGAAGGCGGCCAGCGAACTCCATTTCTGCCCCTGTCGATGCTCCAAGTGGAAGCTCTTCGTGGCGCTGTCGGCGCGCACCCGCCAGTCAGCACTCGGCGTCGCTGGGGCGCGCTTGATGCGGATTGCCTTGACGCTGGTTTCGCGGATATTCCAAGTCTCGCCGCCGTCGTTGGTCTCGAAGAGTTCGTAGCGGTCGCCGCTAGAGCCCGGGCCATGGTCGATCACCAGCGAGCCGCTTTTCCTATCCTCGAAAAAGAACTGCTGGATGGATCCGAAACGGGGCTCATTGAAGATGGCGTGGGGACGCCAGGTTCTGCCGCCGTCGGTAGTCATCAGCAGGAATGGATCCTGCGGCAGCGGGGCGAAGGAGAGGCCGCTGCTCCAGCCGGTTTCGACGTCGGCGAACTGTATGTGGTCGAGACCGGCGCCGCGCACGCGCTCATGGACCTCGCGCCAGGTCTGGCCGTTGTCCTCGCTGCCCAGCAGCATGGTATCGAGTGTGGCGTTGGCGGTGTGTATATTACCCGCGGCGAAAATTCGGATGCCCGTGGATTCCACGGCGGCCAATTCCAGGTAGACCGGGCAGGGGTCTTGCTCCGAGCATCCAAGTCCAGCCGACCGGATGTCTTCCTCGGTGCAATGGAACGGCGCCACCATGGGCTTGCCGGCATTTTCCAGCACCAGCGGCGCGGCCGGGACCACGGGGGCCGCCACTGCCGGGGGCAGTTCCTGCGCCCGGAGGACGCCGCACGCCAACAGGAGTAATACAAGCTTCCGCATGGCTGTAAAGGGCTATCGGACCCTGGCACTTCTTTTCCAAACAAATTTAGTGCCGCGCTGTAACTTTGTCCGTAGCATGCGCCGTCTTCTTCTTAAATCCCCGTTACGACAGCGGGCGCACTCAACCTATCCTTCAAATGCGCCCGCTACACAAGATCTTGGGTAAGTTATTCGTCGAACATACCTTCAAAGAGCGCCGTGCTCAAGTAGCGCTCGGAAGCATCGGGCAGCACGGTCACAATCGTTTTACCGGCGAATTCCGGCAATTTGCCCAACCGCACCGCCACCGCCGCCGCCGCACCGCAGGAGATGCCGCCAAGAATGCCTTCCTCTTTGGCTAACCTGCGCGCCATCTCGATGGCTTCCTCATTGGAGATCAGTTCCACTTGGTCGACCATCGCCAGGTCCAGCGTTTCGGGAATGAATCCGGCGCCGAGGCCCTGGAGTTTGTGCGGCCCGGGCACGATTGGTTTGCCGGCCAGGTGCTGGCTGATTACCGGACTGTTTTGCGGCTCGATGCCGACCGACAGAATCTTCTTACCGCGATCCTTCTTAATGTAACGAGCGACACCGCTGATGGTGCCGCCGGTGCCAATGCCGGACACCAGCACATCGATGGAGCCATCGGTATCGTCCCAGATTTCGGGGCCGGTGGTACGGAAATGGATTTCGGGGTTAGCCGGGTTTTTGAACTGCTGGAGCAGCAGGAATCGCTTGGGATCGGCGGCAACCATCTGCTCGGCCCTGCCGATGGCTCCGGCCATGCCTTCGGAACCGGGAGTGAGGATGAGGTTCGCGCCCAGAGCCTTGAGCACCTTGCGGCGCTCCACCGACATGGTCTCGGGCATGGTGAGGTGGATGGGGTACCCGCGGGCGGCGGCAACGAAAGCCAGCGCGATCCCGGTGTTGCCGCTGGTGGGCTCCACCAGTTCCCTGCCGGGGCAGAGCACGCCGCGCTTTTCGGCATCCCACACCATGGCCGCGCCGATGCGGCACTTGACGCTGTAGGCCGGGTTGCGGCCTTCGATTTTGGCCAGGATGGTGGCTTTGCCGCCATCGGTGACTCGGTTCAACCGCACCAGCGGGGTGTGGCCGATGCTGAGCGAATTATCGTCGTAGACTCGCACGCTAGATCTCCCAGTTGTGGACGTACTTATTCTGTTTCTCCTGCCACGCGCGGAGCAAGTCGGCGAAGGTGGTCTTGTCGATCACCCCGCTGATGGCGGCCTCCACCTGCCCCCACATCGCCGAGAACGGCGTCGCCTCGCCTTTGCGACCGTCCCGGCTCTTGCCCTGTTGCGGGCCCTCAACGTAGCGCAACACCTCGCCGACGGTGAGCGATTCGGCGGGCCGGGCGAGCAGATAGCCGCCTTCGGCGCCGCGGCGCGATTCCACGAAGCCACCCTGTTTGAGGCTGGCCAGTATCAATTCCAGAAACTTCTGCGGTATCTTCTGGCGCTGCGCAATATCGGCGATGCGAATGGGTTCCCCGGCGCGCCGGGACGCCAAGTCGAGGATGGCCTGCAGCGCGTATTCACCTTTGACGGAATTGTGCATTGGGCTAGGAGGGCGAATCACCTGTATCTCACTAGAGATTGTATCCATGGCGGGGACTTGGCGCAATAGGCATTGCGCCTCACCTGGCCTAAAGTTCCTAGCTCCTGCCGCCGATAGGTTGATTATGTTCGAATGGAAAAACGAATACGCAGTGGGTATCGGGAGCATCGACGGCGAGCACCAGGGTCTCTTCGCCATTGGGCGCGAGCTATACGCCGCCATGAGCACCGGCCAAGGGAAGAGCGTTCTGGCGCGCATACTGGACCGGCTGGTGAAGTACACCAGCGTCCACTTCGCCCACGAAGAGCGCCTCATGCAGTTGTACCACTATCCGGATTTCGCTAAACACAAGGCGGAACACGACGCGCTTGTCAAGCGGGTCCTGGACTTTCAAACCGAGTTCAATAGCGGCCGGGCCACCATGGCGGTCCAGGTGTTGCAATTCGTCAAGGACTGGCTGGAAAAGCACATAAAGGGGACCGATGTCGCCTATGTCCCGTGTATGAAAGCGCAGAAGGTGGCGTAGATTCTACGCCAGGGGCACCACGAGCAACTCACGCTCCGGGGGCGATTTGGGTGATTTCGAGTGTCAGGAGGGTACCGCAGTCGCCACAGACCACGGAGCCGTCCTGGGTTGTGTAGACGGCATTCGAAGTACACTTGGCGCATTCCGTGGTGGGGTCCGTAGCATCGGGCAGCGGGTCCGGCGGGATGATGCCGGTGACGGCGCCGCCGCGGAGCCTGGTGGCTGGTTCGAAGGTGGTTTGGCAATCGGCGCAGACGTGGTTGTAGCAGCAGTTGGGGGTGCAACTGTAGAAGATATCGGGGGAGCCGCACTGCGGGCAGGCAAGCGCCAGTTTCCGGGTTTGGATCACGGCGTGAGCCCGGCGGCCCCCTTCGGCGTCGCGCTGAAATCGGGGTCTATCACGACTTTGGTCTTAGCCTTGAGGTTCTCCAGGAACTTGCGGCTGGCCTCAATTCCCAGGGTCTTTTCCAGTTCCGGGCGTAATTCCTCGAAGGTCCTGGTGGGCTTCCTTTCTTCCACCCGGATGAGGTGGTAGCCGTAGGGCGTTTTTACCGGCTGGCTGAGTCCGCCTTCAGGCAGGGCGTAGGCGGCATCCTCGAAAGAGGGCACGGTCCGGCCGCGTTTGAGGAAGCCCAGGTCGCCGCCCTTGGAACTGCTCCCCACGTCGTTCGATTCGGTGCGCGCCAACTCCGCGAAGTCGGCGCCTTGCACCAGTTTCTGACGGATTTCCTGGGCCTTGGCCAGTGCTTCGGCATCGCTTAGGTCTTTCTGCCCGGTGGCCAGTGTAATGGGAGAGCCCTGCATGCGGATCAGGATGTGGCGCGCGCGAATCTGCTCGTATTCGGATTTGTGCGCCTCATAGTATCCCTTCAACAACGCCTCGTCGCCCGAGGCTTGGCGTTTGATGTCCCCGTCGGTTTGATTGGCCAGAATTCCGGCGGTCGAGTACATGAGCTGGTTCTTGTAGGCTTCGGTTTCAGTCAGCTTACGGCGTCTGCCTTCCTCGGCGAGCAGCAGCACACGGACCACCTGGTCGATGAACTGGGCGCGCCCCGGACCATTGGCGAACACACGCTGATTTTCCGGATAGGCATCCAGAATTTGACCCATCTGGCCGGAGGTGAGTTTGACGTCGCCCACCTGTATCACCACGCGGTCCCCCGGTATGACGGGTGCCGCGGCTATTTCCAGCGGCAGGGTGACGCCATCGGGCCCGGCGACCGTGAGCGTGGCGGGCGTGGAGGGAGCAGAGGGAGCGATGGGTGTAGCGGATGCGGGAGGCCGCGGCGGTGTCTTTGTGGGTGTCTGGGCCACCAGGCAGAGACCCGCGGCGTAAAGCGGGAGAATCCGAACAAATCTCATAAGAACAGGATATCAGGGACGCAAAACAGGGCTACGCGGCGGGCTCCACAGTGGCGCTCATGGAACCTTGGGAACGCGGCAGGCGCCAGTCCGGCCCATAGGCCCGGATCTGGTCGCGGGCGAATTCGGCCTCGCGCAGTTCGCAGGTGATGAGCACGGTGCGTCCGGCCCTGTCCACCTCTTCGGCGTGGCGGTAGGCTTGGTCGAGCGTGAAGATGAAGATCTTCTGCAGCATTTCGATCACGTAGTCATACGTGTGATCGTTGTCGTTCAGAAGAACGACGCGGTACAGAGGGACAAGATGCTCCCGCTCCAGGATTCCAACTTCAGGGGACAGCGACGGATTCGCCATGATAACAATGATAACGGCCGACGGGGCCGTACAAATCAGTATGCGCTATTGCGCCCCGCGCGACAACAACATGGCCTTCAGTGTGTGGAAGATGATGTAGTTGTCCAGGGCCAGAGACATGTTTTTGATGTAGTACAGATCGTATTCCAGCTTGGTGACGGTGTCTTGCAGCGTGTCGCCGTACTTGTAGTTGATCTGCGCCCAGCCGGTGATGCCGGGCCGCACGCAGTGTCGCTGACGGTAGTAGGGAATCTGTTCGTTGAGGGCTTTGACGAACTCGGGGCGCTCCGGACGGGGGCCGACGATGGACATCTCGCCCTTCAGGACGTTGAAGAGTTGCGGCAACTCGTCGAAGCGGATGGCGCGGATGATGCGGCCCACGGTGGTGACGCGCGGATCGTCCCTCTGTGCCCATACCGCGCCGGTGCCAACCTCGGCATCGATACGCATGGAACGGAACTTGTACACGGTGAACGGCGCGTTATCCAGGCCGACGCGGGTCTGGCGGTAGAGCACCGCTCCGCGGGACGATAGGCGGACGGCCAAGGCGGTGAGCAGCATGATGGGCAGCGCGAGAATTATCCCGATGATTGCCACCGTCATATTCCAGAACCGCTGGTAGAGCAGGTGTTGAGGGCGCGGTCCCAACTCGCCCGAGAAGATGAGCTGCGAGGGCCGGATCTCTTTGAGGCGGACGCGCCCGCAGACGCGCTCGTAAGTATTGGCGGCTTCTTCTATCACGTTTCCGGCGAAGCGTAATTCGAGCAATTCGCCCACCGGCATGCGGTTGCGCCTCTCGAACATGCCGACCACGATGCGGTGCGGCTGGGCGGTGCGCACGATGTCGCGCAGCGATTCCATGGCGCCAAGGATCTTGCCGCCGGGAAGAGAGGCGCCGGCTGCGTGCCGGTCGTCCACATAACCGGAGATCTCCAGGCCGGTCTCCGGGTGATCGGCGATGTACTGGCCGATGTCTTCCAGCAGGGGGCTGCCGCCCACCAGCAGCAGGCGATCTCTGCCGACTACTTGAAACGCGAAGGCGCTAAACAGCAGGCGCCAGAAAAAGATGGCCGCCACCGCGATGGCGCTGCCCACCAGCATCACGTGTATGGGCACGCGCATGCTGGGAGTGATGTAAGCGACCAGCCCCTGGCAGAGGAATGCCACGCCCATCACCAGGCAGAGCTGTTGGATCAGGACGAGGTGCGATTTGACTTGAATCTGGGAATAGAGGTCGAGAAGATGCAGCCCCACCAGAATGCTGAGCACCACCAGGACAATACGGGAGAACCCGCCGTCGTACAACAGAAAGACGCTCGGATCGACTTCGAGAACGAGGTACGTCGCGAAGATGAAAGCGGAAGTTACTAGCAGAACCTCCGAGACCAACAGCGTCAGCGTGCCAACTGGTATGAAGACCTTGAACAGGCGAATCATCAAAGGGCCGGGTGCGCAAACAGGGTGAAGTTAATTATACTCGGAATTGCAGGTCATCCCAACGACTAAAAACTTTGTGACGAAAACCATCTACCTCGATTATCATGCCACTACGCCGGTGGATCCGCGTGTTCTGGACGCAATGCTGCCCTACTTTGGGGCAAAATTCGGCAATGCTGCAAGCGGAACCCACAGCTTCGGATGGGAGGCCGAGGGCGCCGTGGAAGTGGCCCGCAGGCGCATCGCGGACTTGGCGGGGGCCGACGCGCGGGAGATCGTGTTCACCAGCGGCGCCACGGAGTCGGACAATCTGGCGCTGAAGGGCGTGGTGGCCGCCGCTGGTGTGGCACGGCCGCATATCGTAACTCTCGCCACGGAGCACAAAGCGGTACTGGACGCCGCCTCCACGCTAGAGGGGGCGGGCTGCCGGGTGACCGTTCTGCTTCCGAAACCGGATGGGCTGGTGGACCTCGACCAGTTGCGCGAAGCTATCGGGCCGGAGACCGTTTTAGTGAGCGTGATGTACGCCAACAATGAAATCGGCGTACTCCAACCGGTGCGCCAGATCGGCGAAATTTGCCGCGGGAAGAACGTGCTGTTTCACTGCGACGCGGTCCAGGCATTCGGTAAGTTTCCGGTGAGCGTGGACGCCGATCACATCGATCTCATGTCGGTAAGCGCCCACAAGATGTACGGACCTAAGGGGGTGGGTGCCCTGTACGTGCGGGGGCAGAATCCGCGGGTGCGGCTGACGGCGCAGATGGACGGAGGCGGACACGAAGGGGGCATGCGGTCGGGGACGCTGAACGTGCCCGGGATCGTGGGCTTCGGTGAGGCGTGCGTGGTGGCGGCGCGCGAGATGGCGGACGAATACCGGCGCCTGGGTGTCTTGCGCGACCGGCTGAAGCAGCGGCTGGAAGAGGGGCTGGATGGGGTACACGTGAACGGAACCATGGAGCACCGGTTGGCGGGCAATCTCAACGTGTGCTTCGAGCGCGTGGAGGGCGATGCGCTGTTGGTGGCGCTGCCCGACCTGGCGGTCTCCACGGGTAGCGCCTGCGACTCTCATGGGCATGGGGGGAGCCACGTGCTGCGGGCGATCGGGGTTCCCGATGAGCTGCTGCAATCGGCCACGCGTTTTGGCCTGGGGCGGTTCACTACCGAAGAAGAGGTTGAATACGCGGCGGGGCGTATCGTGGAGGTGGTACGTAGGCTCCGCGAGCAGCGGCCGGTGTGAGAACACCGCGCGCAACCGATGTAACCGCTGCCTTAAAAAACTGAACGCAACGGTGGATCCCCGCTAGGAAATCTGCGGAATGGGCTCGCGGAACTCGCCGCGAAAGATTTCGCCGAAGAGACCGAGCACCGGTGCGTGCAGTGCGCCGTTGTCGGCCAACAGGGTGTCCGACGACGCAACCCGGTGCGCGCCGCCCTGCATATCGCTGACCGTGCCGCCCGCCTCCGTCACCATGAGAGTGCCCGCCGCCATATCCCAGGGCTTGAGTCCGAACTCCCAGAACGCGTCCAGACGGCCGCTCGCCACATAAGCCAGATCGATGGCGGCACTCCCCGTGCGCCGCACTCCGTGCGATGCCATGGCCATCTGATGATAGAAGTGGATGTTCACGTTTTGGTGCCGCTTGCGGCTGGGGAATCCGGTGGAAGCCAGGCTATCCTCCAGCCGTTTGGCGCCGGACACGCGAATCCGCCGGTTGTTGAGGTATGCCCCTGCGCCGCGCTCCGCCGTGAACATCTCCTGCCGGATAGGGTCGTAGATCACGCCGGCGACGATCTCGCCGGCCTTTTCCAGGCCTAGCGTGACGTTGAACATGGGAAAGCTGTGGGCAAAATTGGTGGTGCCGTCCAGCGGGTCCACATACCATCGGTATTCCGAGGGGCTCTCGTGGCCGCCGCCCTCTTCGGCCATAATGCCGTGCGAAGGGAAGTGCGTGCTCAGCCGCTCCACAATCAGCTTTTCGCTGGCCCGGTCGGCCTCCGTCACCAAGTCGAAATCGCCTTTCAGTTCGAAGGCGACGCGCCGCTCGAAATAGTTGGCAAGCAGCGCGCCCGCCTCGCGCGCGATCTCCACCGCGGTTTCCAGGTAGCCCACGCTCTAGGACTCTTCCGTGATGTACTTGATGTCGTGCTTGAAGATGAAAAGGTTGGCTTCACCCTTTCGCGTCAGGCGGATGAAGGATTGGTCGTAATACTCGATGGTGCCGGCCACTTCCTCTCCGTCTTCCAGCTTTACGCGGATGGGCGTCGAGTTCTCGATCAACAGTTTGAGATACTTTGCCTCTTCAAACGTTTGTTCCGGCGCGCGCGCGGACTTTCCTGGTAGTGGCGTAGTGTTTTCTCCTAACGCTTAGTTTTCTGTTGCACTTGCCTGTCGGGGGAAACGGTGACGCGCTCCGCCGGGGAACCGCCAATCCCGCCCTCGACTTCCCCATAATAGCCGTTGCGCGCCGATACCCGCAAATCCGGCCGCGTCACGCGCACCTCCAGTTTGTGGAAGCGGTCCTTGTTCAAGGGGACATCGCGCGGATAATACCCCAGTAGGTACTGGGTGCGCAGGTCGGTGATGATGGAGGTGAAGGCCTTGTCCAGTTCCGTGCCAACGGTGGGCAGGAAGCAGCGTCCCCCGGTGCCGTTGGCCATGAAGTCCAGAGCGTGCTCGCCGCCGATATTGCGCCCGGCGTCGTTGGTGATGGGCATGACCACGATGGCGTAGATTACGGCATTGGCCAGTTGGGCCGCTTCGAGGGCTTGGTGGACCGTCTTGGAACTGACCGTATCCCCGCCATCGGTGACCACCACGATGACCTTGCGGCCCTGCCGAGGCTCCAGACGCCGTGCGCCCAGGAACACGGCATCGTACATGGCGGTTCCGGCATCGCCGTGCATCAGTTTGAGGCGCGCATCCAGCGCTTTCAGGTCGCGCGTGAACGGCTGCTGTTCGCGTACCTCCCAGTTGAAGGTGAACAGCGCGGCGCTGTCCTCAAGATTACCCTCGCCCAGCAGCGCGCGAAAAAAACGCGAGGAGGAATCGGCCTCGTACTTCAATTCCTTGGCCGTGGAACCGCTGGTATCCACCATGAGGACGACGGAGAGCGCCTGCTCGGTCTGGTGCTCAAACACCGCTACCGGCTGTTTAACGCCATTATCGTAGATCTCAAACTCGTCTTTGCCAAGCGTGCCGACAGTCTGGCCGGCTAGTGTCTTAACGGTGGCAAGCACGCGGACCAGGTTGACGTTAGAGTGGAAGACGGTGGGCTGCTGCGCCAGTAGCGCGCCGGCGCACAGAGCGGCGGCCAGCCAGCGCCCGGGCAGTATCTGTCGCGAAACTGCCGTGCAGCGGAGAAGCAACCAAGACCTAACGCCCGTGGCTCGGATAGTTTCGCTGACACTGCGGGACTTCTTATCAGAGCCGCGACCAATAGGGGGCGGTGTTACGAGCGGAGACCGGGTTTCGCAACAGAATCTAGCCTGCCGGGGAGATATGATCATCCCACTCTCCTTCCACCCAGACCTCGCCGTCCAGGAAGTGCTCCTTCTTCCAGATGGGGACGAGTTTCTTGAGCCGGTCGATGCCCTCCAGCGATGCCTCGAAGGCGGCCCGCCGGTGCGGCGCCGTGACGATCACCGCCACGCTGGTCTCGCCAATCAACAGGCGTCCCAGGCGATGCACCATGGCAATCCGCTCTATCTGATGGGCGGCGGCGATTTCGCGGCCGATCCGGGCCATCGTCTTCAGCGCCATGGATTCGTAACATTCGTAATCCAGGCACCTGGTGGGCCGGCCCTTGGTATTATTGCGAGCCGTACCCTCAAACGTCACCACGGCACCCTCGGCGCCACAGAGCAGGCGCGCGATTACGGCCCGGGTGTCGATGGGGTGGCGGACCAGGGCGAAGTAGTGTCCGGCTTCGGTGATTTCGAGGGCGCTGGTATGGCACCCGCCACTTACGGGAGGTAGAAAGGCCACTTCATCGCCTTCGGCCAGTTTGGTGGCCGGATCCGCAAACTCCTGATTCCGCGACACTACGATGCTGCGTGCCAGATCGGCGAGGCGGGGAAAGCGCGCCGCGTAACTGGCGAACACGGAGCGCAGATCCGCACCCTCGGGGAATTCGGCCTCTTCCCGGGACATCCCCACAATATCCCGAAGCATCCCAAAAAACAGTACGCGCGCATGCATGATAAGTCGATTGCTCTCAGTCTATCAGACGGTGCCTGAGGGCCATCCGGTTGCAGTGGGTTACAATCAATCTTCGCCACAACTATTCTTCGCCATGACTCCCGTCAACGAGTGCCGCCTGCGTGTCCGCTACGCCGAAACCGACCAGATGGGTGTGGTTTACTACGCCAACTACCTGGTTTGGATGGAAGTGGGCCGGGTGGAACTGTGCAAAGCGTGCGGCTTCAACTATCGCGACATGGAAATGGAGGACGGCGTCTTCCTCGCGGTGGCCGAATCGCACTGCCAATACCGC